>NZ_JBHXTG010000059.1:37543-60615 GCF_042677465.1 Kitasatospora sp. NPDC127111 | reverse complement strand
CGTAGTGAGCACGACGCGAACCCGCCCCTCGCGGTCACCTGACCGGTGCTCAGCCCGGGATCTGCCAGTTGCAGTTGTTCATCCAGGCGCCCAGGGTGCTCTGCGCGTCCCAGTCGCCGGAGCGGTGCGCGTTGTCGTAGGCCTGGCGGACGCTGGTCTTGATCGAGCCGCCGGTGGCCGGGCCGACGACGCCGTCCGGGTAGAGGCTGTGGCCGTACTGGTAGTCGACGACCGCGCCCTTGGTGAGCTGGCCGAACTGGCCGTCGGTGCTCAGGCCGGCCCCGTCGACGTAGTTGAGCGCCTGCTGGAGGCAGACGACCGCCGAACCGCTGCTGCCCACCTGGAGGTTGCTCGCGGCGCTCGCGGAGCCGACGCTCAGGCCGAGGACGGCACCGGCGCCGAGGGTGAGGGTGGCGGCCCGAAGGGCCCACTTCTGCTTCATGGTTGAGCACTCCTCAGTCACACGGGTCGCAGGAGGAGCCCCGTGCCTCTCCTGCCGCACGGAATCCTGCGCCGATCGACGCGGTCCCGGAAGGGGGCGGAAGTGGTTGGCTTGAATCGAACTGATGTACGAATTCGGGCGTCCGCACTCGATCCCGCCGACCGCCGCCGGCCTCCCGTCCGGCCGTTCGGTCGGCTTTCGGCGCGTCCTCGGCGCCCATGGCCTGCGGCCATCCGAACTCTTTGCCGAAGGCCCGTCCGCGTCGCCGGCCGGGCGGAACGCGGGGCTCCGCAGGAACCGCCCGGCCGGCCGCGCGAAAAGTCTTGGCTTGAAATAGATGCGCCACCCCCGGCCGATTGTTACCGCGGCCTGCCGCGCCGTCCCGGGCCGCCGTCCGAGTCGCCGTCCGGGCCGCTGTCCGGGCCGCTGTCCGGGCCGCCGTCTGCGGTCGCCGTCCCCGGTCGCCGTCCGCGGGGCCGTGCCGCGTGTCCGCACGACGGGGCCGGGCGGGGGGTGCTACTGGTGGACGCACTCCCACCCCGGTTCGGAAGGCAGGATCCCCCATGGCCAGCATCGCGGTGATCGGCGCCAACGGCTCCGTCGGCGCCGCCGTCGTCGCGGAGGCCGTCGCGCGCGGCCACCGCGTGACGGCCGTCGTGCGCCACCCGGACCGCTACCGGGGCGGGGCGGCCGTCGTCGTGCCGGGTGACGTGCTGGACCCCGCGGACGTGGCGCGGGTCGCGGCCGGACAGGACGTGCTGGTCAGCGCCGTCGGGGGCGGCGACCGGCCGGGCCGGCGGGCGCTGGTCGAGCCGGCCGCCCGCTCACTGGTCGAGGGCCTGCGGGCGCTCGGCGACGAGGCGCCCCGGCTGATCACGGTCGGCGGCGCGGGCGGTCTGGAGACGGCGCCCGGCGTCCGGCTCTGGGACGCGCCCGGCCTGCCGGAGCCGCTGCGGCAGGTCATGCGCGCCCACGGCGCCGCCCAGGAGTACCTGCGGACGGTCACGGACGTCCGCTGGACGACGCTCAGCCCGGCCGCCGAGCTCGTGCCGGGGGAGCGGACCGGGCACTACCGCACCGGCCTTGAGCAGCTGCTCACCGACGCCTCCGGCCGGAGCTGGATCTCGCTGCCGGACTACGCCGTCGCCCTGGTCGACGAGATCGAGCAGCCCGAGCACATCGGCGAGCGCTTCACCTGCTGCGCGATCTGACCGCCCGCCGCTCCGGGCGCCGGGCCCTGGCGGGATCCCGGCCGGGGCCGGGGCTCAGCCCAGCTGGATCGAGCGCTTCGCCAGCCCCATCCAGAACCCGTCGATCACGCTGCGCTGGCTGCCGAGGTCGGCCTCGCCGGCGCCGAGCGTGACGAACAGCGGCGCGAAGTGCTCGGTGCGCGGGTGGGCGAGCCGCCCGGCCGGGGCCTTGCGCTCGAAGTCGAGCAGTGCGTCGAGGTCCTCCGCCTCCAGGGCGCGCCGGCCCCAGTCGTCGAACTCGGCCATCACCGAGCTGACCCGGCCATCGGAGCTGAGCGCCCGCAGGTTGTGGGTGAAGAAGCCGCTGCCGACGATCAGCACGCCCTCGTCGCGCAGTGGTGCGAGCCGGCGGCCGATCTCCAGCAGCCGCTGCGGGTCGAGGGTGGGCAGGGAGACCTGGAGGACGGGGACGTCCGCCTCGGGGAACATCTCCACCAGAGGGACGTACGCGCCGTGGTCGAGGCCGCGGTCGGGGATGTCCTGGACCGGCGTGCCGGGGGCGCGCAGCAGCTTGCGCACGCGTTCGGCGAGCTCCGGTGCGCCGGGGGCGGCGTACTGCACCCGGTAGTAGTGCTCGGGGAAGCCCCAGAAGTCGTAGACCAGCGGCACGGTGGTGACGGCGCCGAGCGCGAGCGGGGCCTCCTCCCAGTGCGCGGAGACCATCAGGATCGCCTCGGGCCGCGGCAGGCCGGCCGACCAGGCGGCCAGCTGGCCGGGCCAGACGGGGTCGTCGGCGAGCGGCGGCGCGCCGTGGGAGAGGTAGAGGGCGGGCATGCGCTCGGGGGCGGCGGTGCTCATGGCGCCTCCTCGTGTAGTTCAAATTTAAACCTCGACACCTCGACGGTACACCTTCGTTCGAATTTGAACAACAGGAGTAGGCTTCCTCCCATGCCCTCCATGCCCCCCGGGAACGAACCGCGCTGGCTCGACCACGACGAGATGGCCGCCTGGCGGGGCTTCGTCGCCGCGAGCAATCTGCTCAACCGCCGGCTGGAACGCCAGCTGAAGGAGGACTCCGGCCTCTCCCACACCCAGTACGAGATCCTGGTGCACCTCTCCGCCGCCCCGGCCGGGGCGCTGCGGATGACCGAGCTGGCGGAGAAGCTGATCACCTCCAAGAGCGGCCTCACCTACCAGGTCACCCAGCTGGAGCGGATGGGCCTGGTCGGCCGCCGCTCCTGCCCGAGCGACGTGCGCGGTGTCATCGCCGAACTCACCGACGAGGGGCGGGAGATGCTGCGCCAGGCGGCCCCCGGCCACGTCGCCCTGGTCCGCGAGCTGCTGATCGACGTGCTCAGCCGCGAGCAGCTCGCCGTCCTCGCCGAGGCCCTCGGCGAGGTCAGCGCCCGGCTGCGCCTGGACGACCGGCCGTAGCGGCCACGGCCTCCGCCCGTCGCAGTAGCAGCTCCCGTTCGCGCTCGTTGCGGGTCAGCGCCGCCGCCCGCTCGAACTCCGCCCGCGCCTCTGCGGCCCGGCCGAGCCGGGCCAGCAGGTCGCCGCGCACGCTCGGCAGCAGGTGGTACCCGCGCAGCGCCGGCTCGGCCGCCAGGGCGTCCACCAACTCCAGTGCGGCCGCCGGACCTCGGGCCATCGAGACGGCCACCGCCCGGTTCAGCTCCACCACCGGCGACGGGGTCAGCGCCATCAGCCGCCCGTACAGCGCGGCGATCGTCGCCCAGTCGGTGTCCTCGTACCGCACCGCCTTCGCATGGCAGGCGGCGATCGCGGCCTGCACCGAGTACGGGCCGGTGCCCGCCCGTCGCAGCGCGGCGAAACCGCGCCGGACGAGCAGCCGGTCCCAGCGCGCGCGGTTCTGGTCGGCCAGCAGCACCGGCTGCCCGTCCGGCCCGGTCCGGGCCGCCGTCCGGGCCGCCTGGAACTCCAACAGCGCGGCCAGACCGTGCACTTCGGGCTCCTGCGGGGCCAGCCCGGCCAGCACCCGGGCCAGCCGCAGCGCGTCCTCGCACAGGGCCGGCCGGAGCAGGTCGTCACCGGCGGTGGCCGAGTACCCCTCGTTGAAGATCAGGTAGACGACCTCCAGGACGGAGGAGAGCCGGGCCGCCCGGTCCTCCCCGTACGGGACCTCGAACGGCACGCCCGCCTTGGCGAGCGTGCGCTTCGCGCGGACGATCCGCTGGGCGACGGTCGGTTCGGAGGTGAGGAAGGCGCGGGCGATCTCCTGGGTGGTCAGCCCGCCCAGCAGCCGCAGGGTGAGCGCGATCCGGGCCTCCGCGGAGAGCACCGGGTGGCACGCGGTGAAGATCAGCCGCAGCAGGTCGTCGTCGATGTCGTCCGGCCCGGCCGGCTCCGGCGGCGGCACGTCCTCCAGCGTCCGCCCGACCTCGGCGAGCTTGCGCGCGTACGTCTCCCGGCGCCGGACCAGGTCGATCGCGCGGTGCTTGGCGGTGGCCGTCAGCCAGGCGCCCGGTCGGTCCGGGACGCCCTGCTCCGGCCACTGCTCCAGCGCGGCGACCAGCGCGTCCTGGGCGATCTCCTCGGCGATGCCCACGTCCCGCACGATGCGGGTGACCGCCGCGATGATCCGCGCGCACTCGATCCTGAACACCGCCTCGACCGCCGCGGCCGCGTCGCTCCCGTTCACGGCCACCCATCAGAGCAGCCGCCCGGGCTCGGGGCAAACGCGGACGCGGCGGTCGGGGAGCGGACGCCGGGGATCAGGCCTGCGGCGGGGTGGCGCCCTCGTCGATCTGGCGCAGCTCGGCGCCGACCGTCCAGCTCACCGGGTGGATCTGCAGGAAGCGCCTGGTCCACTCGACGGCCTCGGCCCGGTCCTTGCACTGCATGATGGCGTAGCCGCCGATGACCTCCTTGGTCTCGATGAACGGCCCGTCGGTGAAGCTCAGCTTCCCGCCCTCCCAGGTGATCCGGGTGCCCTCCGCGGTGGGCAGCAGCCCGGCGGTGTCCAGCATCACCCCGGCCTTGGTGATCTCCTCGAACAGCGCGCCCATCCGCTGCTCGAAGTCCGGGTCCGCCTGCATGTCCGGGGCGTCCTGCTCGTTGATGCGGATGAGGCTCATGAAGCGCGGCATGGTGGTCACTCCTCGGTACCGGAGGCGGGGCCTCTCCCCGCCTCTCACCCCTGCGTCGAACGGGAGGCGGCCGGATCGACGGCCGCCCGGAAATTCTTCCGGGGGATTTCCCGGGCGGCCACCGCGCCGGGTCCGGCCGTGGTCGCGTGATCCGACGGGGAGCCGCTCGGAAGGCTGACCTCGACCCGGTGGGCGGGCAGGGCGCGTCGACCCGGACTTCGCCGGCCGCCGGATCGTCCTCCTCGAAGCCACCCCCGAGGACGTGGACCTCGCCGAACTCCGCACCCGCCTCCTCGCCGACCCCGCCGTCCGCGGACTCCACGACGTGCACGCCTGGACCATCACCTCCGGCATGCCCGTCCTCACCGCCCACGTCGTCACCGTCGACACGCCGCCGGCCGACCTCCTCACCCGCCTCCGCGCCTGCGTCACCGACCACGTCGGCATCCCCCACACCACCCTCCAGGTCGAGCGCGGCCCCCACCCCTTCTGCGCCCTGCCCGCCCACAGCTGACGTCGCGGCAGCCGAAACTGCTTTCACAAGTGGCCGGGCGGCCCGCCGGACGACATCCCCGCGTGGGCCAGGGAGCACTGACGGCCGCGGCACGGGTACGGCCGCGCGCATGGCGGCGGGCCGGGTGGGGAGGATGGGGCACATGAGCATCGATCACGCATTCGCGCGGCGCTTCGCCGAGGAGTGGGTCACGGTCTGGAACTCCCGTGACCTGGAGGGCGTCCTCGCCCACTACACCGACGACGTCGTCTTCGCCTCGCCCCGGATCGTCACCCTGTTCGGCGACCCCTCGGGTGAGGTGCGGGGCAAGGAGGCCCTGCGCGCCTACTGGGCCAAGGCCCTGGAGCTCCTGCCCGATCTGCACTTCACCCTGGAGGACGTCCGGGTGTCGGTGGACACCATCGTCATCAACTACCGCAACGAGCGCGGCATCGCCGTCTCCGAGGGGCTGACCTTCCGCGACGGGCTGGTCTGCCGCGGCTTCGGCGCGTACGCCGACGAGGTCTGACGCCCCGCCCGAGGTCTGACGCCTCGCCCGAGGTCTGACACCCCGCCCGGTATCCGGCGCCCCACCAGCGGGTGGACGCCTCATCCGGTCGACTCCGCCGGCTTCGCGATCCGGGCGGCGAGCCCGAGTGCCCCCGCCCGGATCCGTTCCTCCCCCAACTCCGGTAGCAGCGCCGCCACGTGCTCGGCCGCGAGCACCGCGAGCAGGGCGTGCGCGTCGTGCTCGGGATCGGCCGTGCCGGCGGCGGTGAGCAGGATCGCCGCGTGCCGGTGCCAGAACCGGTACGCGCCCACCCGGTAGCGCGCGCCCCGGCTGGCCGTCTCCGACATCCGCACCAGGTCCAGGTGCTCCAGCAGGTAGTCGAGGTACGCGTCGACGAACGCCGCCAGCCGCTCGGCCGGAGCCGCTCCCGGCCCGCCGGGGTCCGTGCCCGGCCCGAGCGGCGCGGGCCCGCGCAGGACGGCCTCCTGCAGCGCCCGCTCGCGCGCGTCCAGCAGGGCCACCCCGAGCCCGGCCTTGTCGCCGAAGCGCCGGAACAGCGTGCCCTTGCCAACCCCGGCCGCCGCCGCGACCTGGTCCATCGAGACCGCCTCCACCCCGTGTTCGGCGAACAGCCGGGCGGCCGCCTCCAGGACGGCGGCCCGGTTGCGGGCGGCGTCCGCGCGTTCGGCGGGCGGCGGGGTGCGCAGCAGTTCCAGGGGTGCGGGCGCCTGCCCGGCCGGGGGGATTGCAGAAGCGGACTGCGGTCCGTTATCGTTGTGAGCCATAACCGGACTATAGTCCGAATCTCTGGGAGGTAGAGGCATGACCGCACTCATGACCCGGGACGAACTGGCCGCGGCGATCGAGACGGGCTCCGTGACCGTGGTCGACGCGCTCGGCGGCGAGTACTACGCCAAGCAGCACCTGCCCGGTGCGATCGCCCTGGTCCGCGCCGACGTGGACCGGCTGGCGCCCACCCTGCTGCCCGACCGCGACGCCGCGATCGTCACGTACTGCTCCAACCCGGCCTGCCCCAACAGCGGCCAGGTCGCCGACCGGCTCACCGCCCTCGGGTACACCGACGTCCGCAAGTACCGCGAGGGCATCGAGGACTGGACCGGCGCCGGCCTGCCCACCGAGTCCGCCTGACCCGGCCTGCGCAGCCGGCGGTGGGAGGAGGGGCGGCTCGGGGGCGCCCCTCCTCCCACCGCGTCACGCGGCGTCGGGCCGCCCCTGTCTGACGTCAGGTCCTGACGTCGCGTGCCGACCGCACGGGCTGGCGGCACGTCCTGACGTCACGTCCTGACGTCACGTCTTGACTTCAAGTGCGCGTGAACCGCTTCGCTGGCCGCATGACCCCAGCACGTCTGCTCGGCCGGCTGCCCCGCGGGTACCGGCCGCTCCTCGCCGCCCGCGGCCCGTTCCGCCGGCTGCTTCCCGCGCTCGCCGTGTCCGACCTCGGCGACGGCATGAGCGTGGTGGCCGTCGCCTGGCTGGCGCTGCAACTCGCCCCGCCCGGCGCGCCGGGCCTGTTCGTCGGAGCCGCCGTCGCCGTCCACGTCCTGCCGGGCGCGCTCGGCGCGCTGCTGCTGGGCCGGTGGCTGCGGGGGCTGCCCGCCGCACGGCTGATCCGGGCGGACGCCTGGACCCGCGCGGTGTTCCTCGGGTGCGTCCCCCTCGGGTGGGCGCTGGGCGTTCTCGATCCGGCGCTCTACCTCGCCCTGTTGGCCGGTTCGTCCCTCCTGCACGCCTGGGGCGGCAGCGCGAAGTACGCCCTGGTGGCCGAGACCCTCCCCGGCGAACAGCGCCTCGCGGCCAACGCGCTGCTCAGTACGAGCGCCTCGGTGTCCACCGTCGTCGGCCCGGTGCTCGCCGGGGTGCTGGCGGCGGCGGTCGCCCCGGCGTGGCTCATCGGCCTGGACGCGCTGTCCTTCGCCGTCCTGGCCGTCCGCGCCGGACGCCTGGGCGCGCCGGACCGGCCCTCGCCCGACCGCGACCGGGTGGCCCGCGCCCCGGCCGCCGACGCCCCGGCCGCCGACGCCCCGTCGGGTGAGGGCCCGCGCGTGCTGCGGGCCCGGCCCGAGCTGTTCGGGCTGCTCGCGATGACCTGGCTGTTCAACCTGTGCTACGGCCCCGTCGAGGTCGCGCTGCCCCTGTTCGTCGGCGAGGAGCTGCACGCCGGCCCGGGTCTCCTCGGCCTCTACTGGGCGGCCTTCGGCACCGGGGCGGTGGCCGGCGCCCTGTTCGCCGGCGCGCTGCGCAGGCTGCCGCTGTGGCCGGTGCTGCTCGGCATCGTGGCCGGTCACGGGCTGGCCATGCTGCCCTTCGGACTCCACGCCCCGGCCGCCGTCCCCCTCGCGGGCTTCGCGCTGGCCGGGGTGATCTACGGCCCGTACAACGCCCTGGCCTTCACCCTTTTCCAGAACCTCACCCCGCCCGCCGCCCTGACCGCCGTCCTGGCCTTCCGGTCGGCCGTCCTGCTGGCCGCCTCCCCGGTCGGCGCGGCGCTCGGCGGCCCGCTGACCACCGCCCTGGGGCCGCCCGCGGTCCTGGCCGGCGCCGGCCTCGCCATGCTCGCGACCGCCGCCGTCGCCACCGCACTCCGCGCCCGCCGGACGAAGCCGGCCGCGGAGCCGCGTGCCTACGGGCGGGCATGACCGGTGAGCGGGAGTCCGCCGCTCGCGGACCGTGCGCGCACCGCGGAAAAAAAGGGGGTCGCCGAACACCCCCTTCCGTGCCAACATGCCCGATATGGGGACGATCCTGCACGGCACCCGCGTGACGCTCCGGCCGGCCACCGACGACGACGTTCCGGCCCTCGTGGCGATCCGCTCGACGCCCGAGGTCTACGCCCGCTGGCGGGGTGGCGACGACCTCGCCGACGCCGTCGCCACCGACCTCAAGGAGCCGGACACCGAGACCTTCGTGATCACGGTGGACGGACAGGTGGCCGGCGCCGTCCAGTGGTACGCCCACAACGACGACGAGTACCGCCACGCGGGCATCGACATCTACCTCGACCCGGCCCGCCACGGCCGCGGCCTCGGCACCGACGCCGTCCGCACCCTGGCCCGCCACCTGGTCGAGGACCACCACTACCACCGCCTGATCATCGACCCGGCCGCCGACAACGCGGCGGCGATCCGCTGCTACGAGAAGGTGGGATTCCGGGCGGTGGGCACGATGCGCCGGTACGAGCGCGGCCCGGACGGCACCTGGCACGACAACCTGCTGATGGACCTGCTGGCGGAGGAGCTCGTGCGGGCGGCCCCCTGACGTGGCCCCGGCCCGGCTCCCGGAGGGGGAGCCGGGCCGGGAACCGGTGCCGGGGTGCCCCGGGCCGGGCTGTCCGGTGCCGGGCGGACGAGGTCAGACGACGAGCTTGATGACGGCGCCGGCCGCGGCCTTCCCGGCCTGGGCGAGGATCTCCTTCACGAGGTCGCCGAGGGCTCCCGTGATGCCGGCCGCGAGGGTGTCCGTGGCGGCCAGGTCGGCCTTGAAGGTGCCGTTGAGGATGCCGTCCCACTTGGCGGTGATCTGCGGGTCGTTGCCGACGAACGTGAAGTCGTCGTTGCGGTCGGGGGTGCCGAAGGGCAGGCCGGCGACGGTTCCTTCGGTGTGGCCGGAGTGCTGGAAGGCGAACACGGTCCCGTCCGGCGTCATCACGGCGGCGGAGATCGTGTAGTCGATGTTGTCGAACCCGCTGTCGTGGGCGTGCGTGCTGAACGAGAAGAAGCCGTCCTGCCGCATCACGACGTGGGCCGAGCCGCCGATGGCGATGTCGGTGGTGACGTCCTGGTCGAAGTTCTTGCTGGAGGTGTCGTACCAGAACTGGTCCTGGACCGAGGCGTCCTCGCCGGTGAACCACAGCTCCATGCTGCCCGGGACGCGGGAGAGCGCGGCGAGGCCGCTGGTGACGGAGGCGCTGCCGGCCGGGGCGAGTTCGAAGCCCTGCCAGTTGTTGCCCTCGTACCAGTAGCGGTCCTGCACCGACCCGTTCCCGCCGATGAACCAGACCTCCATGCCGCCGGGGATGCGGGAGACCGCCGCGATGCCGCTGTGGGTCGAGGCGCTGCCGGGGCCGGAGAGTTCGAAGCCCTGCCAGTTGTTGCCCTCGTACCAGTAGCGGTCCTGGACGGAGCCGTTCGCCCCGACGAACCACATCTCCATGCTGCCGGGGATGCGGGACACCGCCGCGACGCCGCCGGTGACGGAGGCGCTGCCGGGGCCGGAGAGTTCGAAGCCCTGCCAGGTGCCGCCCTCGTACCAGTAGCGGTCCTGCACCGAGCCGTTCGCCCCGACGTACCAGAGCTCCATGCTGCTCGGGACGCGCGAGACGGCCGCGATCCCGCCCGTCGTGGAGGCGCTGCCGGGGCCGGAGAGTTCGAAGCCCCGCCAGGTGTCGCCCTCGTACCAGTAGCGGTCCTGGACCGACCCGTTCGCCCCGACGAACCACACCTCCATGCTGTTCGGGACGCGCGACACCGCGGCGATCCCGCCGGTGGTCGCGGCGCTGCCGGCCGGGGCGAGTTCGAAGCCCTGCCAGGTGCCGCCCTCGTACCAGTAGCGGTCCTGGACGGAGCCGTTCGCCCCGACGAACCAGACCTCCATGCTGTTCGGGACGCGCGACACCGCCGCGATGCCGCCGTTCACGGAGGCGCTGCCGGCGGGCGCCAGCTCATAGCGCTTCCAGGGCGACCCCTCGTACCAGTACGCCCCCTGGACCGAGCCGTTCGCGGCGACCCACCACACCTCCATGCTGCCGGGGATCCGGGAGACCGCGGCGACCCGGCTCGACCGGTCCGCGCTGCCCGCCGACGCGAGCGTGAATCGGTTCCAACCCATCTGGGATCCTCCTGAGTTCACTGTCGGGCTGCGCACGGGCTGGGGAACACCCCGGCCCGTGGGTGCCGGACCGTCGACGACGGCCCGGCTCGCGGGAGGCACCGGCCGCTCTCGCCGGCCGGTGCCCAACACGTGCTCCCACGGTAGGAATCGGCGCGGCCGGGGGCATGAGGTCGTGGTCCTGGACCGGTCCCGGGACCAGCGCACCAGCCGGACGCGCCGCCGTGGGACCGGCGCTCGCCGCGGCCGCCGCCGGACGCCGCCCGACCGGGCAATTCCCAGGGAACTCCCAGCAAGGGGCAACCGAACGGCCGTTCCCCGTTGTCTCCCATGTCACCGGGCACGCGGGCCCGGGCGGCACAGGAACCGGGCAGCGAACGCAATGAATCTGACAGGCACTCCCTTCCTCCTCCTCACCATCGTCCTGTTCGTGGCCTCCGTCGCGCTGGCCATGGCGCAATGGCTGGGGGTGCGCGGCGGACGCTGGGCCTTCCTCGGGCGGGCGCGGACCACGGAGGAGCGGCGCGCACCGCTGCGCGTGCTCTCGTACCTCGGCACCGTGCTGCTCTGCCAGTTCACCGCCGTGGCCATGGTCTTCGTGATCGTCAACAACGAGAACCAGCTCTACGACAACTGGGGCGACCTGCTGGGCACCTCGAACCACGTCCGGGCCGTGCCCGTGCCGCCGAAGGACGAGGGGCTGGCCGGCGACCAGGCCGCCGCCTCCGCCGCGGCCGCCGCCGGCCCGTCCGGCACCCCCGCACCCAAGGTGCCGCAGGAGTTCCACGCGCCGACCTCGGACGCCGTGCCCAGGAGCGTGAAGCAGGCCGACCTCAAGGGCAAGCTCTCCGGCGTCGAAGGCGAGGTGCTGGTCTGGACGCCGCCGCAGTACGACGACCCCGCCTACAAGGACAAGACCTTCCCGGTGGTGGAGCTGCTCGTCGGATTCCCCGGCGCCTCCAGCGCCTGGTTCGGCGAGACCATGGACGCGGCCAAGCAGCTCGAACCGCTGATGAAGTCCGGCCAGGTGACGCCGTTCATCCTGGTCTCACCGCGGGTCACCCTCTTCGGCGACACCGACACCGGGTGCGCCGACGTCCCCGGCAAGGTCAACGCCGAGACCTGGCTCTCGCGGGACGTCCCGCAGATGATCGTCGACAACTTCCGCGCCGACACCACCCCGGACCGCTGGGCCCTGTCCGGCTACTCGGCCGGCGCCCACTGCGCCGCGCGGCTCGCCCTCGCCCACCCGAACCGGTACCGGGCCGCGATCAGCATGTCCGGCTACAACAACCCGGCCGGCGAACCGTCCTCGCTGACCGCCAAGGACCCGAAGCTGCGCGAGACCTCCAACCCGCTGTACATCCTCACCCACGCCCCGACGCCGCCCAACGTCGCGCTCTACGTGACCGGCAAGCGGGGTGACGGGCTGGAGGACGCGACCGCCCTCCAGCAGGCGGCGAAGAGCCCGACCACCGTCACCCCCTTCGAGACCACCGGCGCGCACCTGACGTCGACGTGGAAGCCGCTGGTCGTCCCGGCCTTCAAGTGGCTGACCGGGATCATCCCGCCCCGGTAGCGGTCGGCGCGGCTCCCGGGTGGGTGTGGCCTGCGGCCCGGTGGCGACGGGCGCAGGGCGTCGGGCGTCGGGCCGATCGTGATCGCCGACGGCAGCGGGGCACGCCCCGGGGCCGTCTGGCGATCATCCGTCTGGACCGCGCGGATGCTGGCGGCGGGCGCACCCTTCGGCTCCGCCGCCGGGCCCGCCTCACCCGGAGCCGGAGCCCGAGCCGGGGCTGGAGCCCGAGCCGGCGCGCCCGGTGCGAAGGGTGAGCGCCAGGGCGAGGGCGGTCACCGTCGCGAGCGCTCCCCACGCCGGGCCGTAGCCGTGCGTGGCGTCCTTGAGCAGCCCGAGGGCGGGCGGCGCCAGGACGACGGCGATCTGCGTGACGGCCATGGCGAGGCCGAGGGCGAACCCGGTCCGGCCGGGCGGCGCCGACTCGGCGACGCAGGCGACCCACGGGCCGTACCAGCCGATGCCGAAGAACCCGAGCCAGGCGAACACCAGGCAGGCCGCCACGGGTGATCGGCCCAGCGGCGTGAGCAGCAGCGCCATCCCGGCGATCACCGCGGCCATGCTCGCCCGGACCGGTGCGTACCGTCCGGCGCGGCTGCGGTCGCTCCAGGCGGCCAGACCGATGCGGCCGGCCACACCCGCGACCTGGGTCACCACCAGGACGAGCGCGGCCGGGCCGGGGCCGAGCCCCGTCACGTCGTGCAGGTACAGCGCGCTCAGGACACCGAGGCCGCACTGCACCGTGACCATGCTCGTTCCGGACAGCACGATCCGCACCATGGCCGGCTCGCCCAGCAACCGGAGCCGGAGCCGGAGCTTGGAGCGGAGCGGGGGTGCGTCGGGTGCGGCCGGCGGTCGCCGGTCGAGCGGCCCGCCGGGGGCGACGGGTGGCCGGCGGTAGCAGCCCATGAAGACGCAGGCTCCCGTCAGGGCGACGAGCGCGCCGGCCAGCAGTGCCGCCCGGCGGCCGAACTCCTCGGCGAGGTAGGGCAGCAGAGCCGAGGCCAGGGCTCCGCCCAGCGGCAGGCCCGCCTGGCGGACGCCCATCGCGAAGCCGCGCCGGTCCGCGTCGAACCAGGTCGCCACCGACTTGCTCCCGCCGGGCTGCGCGGTGCTGTACCCGGCGCCGACGACCAGCAGGGCGAGCAGCAGCGCCGGGTAGCCCGGCGCCAGACTGCCTCCCGCCAGGCCGGCGGTGACGACCAGGGCGCCGATTCCGACGACCCAGCGCTCGTCGTAGCGGTCCAGCAACTCGCCCGCCACCAACAGGCCCACCAGGGGCACGAGTTGGGCGGCCGAGAGGAGCAGGCCCAGTTGCGCGGTGTCGAGCTGCAGGTCCCGCTGGAGCTGGACGCCCATCGCCCCGACCCCCTGGACGAAGAAGCAGGAGGCGGCCTGGGTGAACGTGGCGACGCCGAGGACGATCCACCGGTACCGCCCCGGTGGTCGCCCGGGCGCCACGAGCGCGTCAACTGCCGTGGTGTCGCGCCCCGGTGGGAGGTGGACGCTCACGGGCGCCAGTACATCGCCGGGTCCGGGTGGTCGGTGAAGCCGAGCTCCCGGTAGAGCGGCTCGCCCTCGTGGGAGGCGAACAGGTCCACGCGGGCGGCGTCGCGCTCGCGGAACCAGTCGAGCAGGTCCCGCATGATCGCGCGGCTGTAGCCGCGCCGCCGGTACGCGGGGGCGGTGACGACGCCGATCACCAGTCCCACCCGCCCGTTGCGCAAGTGCGGCCCCGGCAGGCGCTGTTCGACGGAGCCGATGCCGCAGGCGGCCAGGCCGTGGCCGTCCTCGCCGTCCACGACGAGGGCCCGCATCGTCCCGTCCGCGATCCGCCGCTCCAGCACTCCGGCCAGCGCATCGCGCCAACCGTCGCCCGCGGAAGGCGGGTTGAAGTACTCGCCGCCGAGCGTTCCGAACAACAGCGCCCGCAGCCGGACGAGTTCCGCGACGTCGCCCGCCACGGCCTGCCGTACCCGCACCCGTACCTGATCCTGCGGCTGAATGTGGTTCCTGATGGGGTGACTCATGCCGACCACCCTGCTGTAATGGCCTTATGCACCTCAACCCTTACGGCGAGGATGCCGTCAACCTGGCCGCGGAGCTGGCCAACCACCGTCCGGCCACCGTCGAGGAACTCGCCCGCCGCTGCCGGGCCGCCGGACTGCTGGTGGAGAACCCGTTCGGCCCGGCCGACCTGGACCGGGCCCGATCCACCCTGGACGCCTGGGAGCAGGTGGTCGACGCCCCCGACGAACGCGCCCGCGCCGCCCTGCTCAACCGCATGCTGGCCGAGTCCGCCGAGCACCCCCGGCTCACCGACCACGCCGGGGACGGCTGGCACCTGCACTACCGCGACGACCAGCGGTCGCCCGGCGCACTGCTCAGCTCGCTGATCGCCGTCGGCACCGCCCTCCACCTGGTCGGACGCGGCATGCACCGCCTCGGCCGCTGCGCCGTGGCCGAGTGCACCACGATCTTCGCCGACACCACGCGCACCGGCCGCCGCCGCTACTGCTCCCCGCGCTGCGCCAACCGCGACGCCGTCCGCCGCCACCGCGCCGGCCGCAATGACGCCCGGGACCGGGTGGGATCCCGTACGTAGCGGGCGTGGGCGCGCACGGCGTGGGCGGGTGCGGGATGGGCGGGAACGCGCATCCGGCGGCGGGCGCAGCGGGTGACGCGGGCGGCGTGGGCGGCGAGGGGTGCCGACGCGGTCGTCTGTCCGGCCCCCGGCCCGCTCCGGTCAGGCCCGGTCGCCTGCGGGCGGGCAGCCGCAGGAGCGGCGGACCACCATCCGCGCGGGGAACGTCCGGGCGCCCGCCGGTGCGGGCTCCTCGTCCTCGCGGGCCTTGAGCACCAGATCGACGGCGGCGCGGGCCATCTCGCCCTGGGCGGTGGCCACCGTGGTGAGCGGGGGGCCGGCGATGACGGCCTCCGCGATGTCGTCGAACCCGACCACCGCGAGGTCCTCGGGTACCCGGATCCCCAGGTCGTCGGCGGCCCGCAGCAGGCCGATCGCCTGGTCGTCGGTCGCGCAGAAGACGGCGGACGGGCGCTCGGCGCGGCCGAGCAGCGCGTGCGCCTCCGCGTGCGCCCGGACCCGGTCGAACGGTGCGGGGGCGAGGAGCCCCTCGGTGGGCAGTCCGGCCTCGGCCAGTGCCGCCGCCCAGCCGGCGGTCCGGGCGGTCACCGGGTCGTTGGCGCTGAGCGCGAACGTCCCGCCGAAGCAGTGCACCTCGGCGTGGCCGTGCTCCAGCAGGTGGCGCACCACCTCACGGGCCCCGCCCTCGTCGTCCGCGACGACGGCCACTCCGCTCGCGGTCTCCGCCCGGTGGTGCAGCAGGACGACGGGCGTCCCGTCGCCGGCCTCGGTGCCGGCCACGCCGGGGACGGCCGGGTCCTGGGTGACCAGGATCAGGCCGTCCACCTGCATCCCGAGGAACGCCCGGATGTAGTGCGCCTCCCGCTCGTCGGCGTAGTCCGAGTTCCCGATCAGCAGCAGCCGGCCGCGCTCCGCCGCCGCCTGCTCGACCATGTGCGCGAGCCCGGCGAAGAACGGCTGCCGGGCGTCCGGGACCACCATGCCGATGAGGTTGGTGCGGCGCCGGGCCATCGCCTGCGCGACCCGGTTCGGCCGGTACCCGAGCTCCTCGACGGCGGCCAGCACCCGCGCGCGGGTCGCCGCCGCCACCGGCCGCGGCCCGTCGTTGATCACATAGCTGACGACCGCGGTCGACGTGCCCGCCGCCCTCGCCACATCGTCCCGCGTCACCCTCACCATGCCAGCGAGCCTACACACCACCACTGACCGGACGACCTGGGAATTTCCGGCCGGAGCGCGGAGCGGGCTTCGAAGCGTGGAGCAGGAGGCGGATCGGAGGCAGGATTCGGAGCGCGGGGCGGCCTCGGAGGGGTGCCCGGGGTCGGAGGGGGCGCGTGGGGTCGCGGGTGAGGCGCGCGGGGCCAAGGGCGGCGTGGGGAGGGACGCGGGGCCACGGGTGGCGCTGGGCGTCAGTACGCGTGGTCCGCGGTCACGTCCGCCGACAGGTTCAGCGCCCGTTCCGCGGTGTCGCCGCGCAGGGCCATCAGCGTGAGCGTGAGGGCGTCGAGCGCCGTCAGGTGCGCGATCCGGCTGGCGGTGGTCTCCAGGCCGAAGACGAGGTCCTGGCCCCCGGCGACCAGGGTGTGGGTGGCCGCCTCGCTGAGCGGGGAGCGGGCGTAGCTGGTGAGGGCGATCACCGGCGCGCCGGCGTCGCGGGCGCGCCGGGCGGCGTCGACCACCGTCCGGGTCGCGCCGGTGTGGCTGACCGCCAGGCAGGCGGCGGTCGGCGGGAGCCCGGCGGCGGCGAGCTGGGCGGTGAGCGGGTCGGCCGGGGCGTCGACCCGGAGGCCGAGGGCGCGCAGGCGGTAGGCGGCGTCCAGGACGACGGCGCCGGAGAGGCCCGCGCCGACCACCACCACCTGGTCGGCGGCGGCCAGCACCTCGGCCGCGGCGCGCAGGTCGTCGGCGGTCAGGGTGGTGGCGATGCCGTCGAGCGCCTCGCGGGCGGCGTGCACGGTGTCGGCGAGCGCCCGGGCGGCCGGGTCCCGCCGGTCGGCGGGGGAGGGTGCGGGCGCCGGGGCCTGGCGGACCGCCGCGATCTTCAGCTCCTGGTAGCCGCGGAACCCGAGCCGCTGGCAGGCCCGGACCACGGACGAGGAGGCGGTTCCGGCGAGCTCGGCGACGTCGCTCACGCTCAGGTGCACCAGATCGGCCCCGCGGTCGAGGACGACCTGCGCGACCCGGGCCTCGGTTCCGCGCAGCTCGCCGAGGTGGGCGCGGATGTGGGCGGCCAGGTGGGATTCCAGCGGGGAAAAATCGGAATGCTCTTCCATGGATCTAGGGTAGCGTGGAATTCGGTTCCAGGGTGCTGGAGGGGAGCTTCGCCATGCCCGCAATCGCAGTGTCGGCCGGTCCGGCCGCGTTGTCCGTCTCGGTCGCGTTGCCCGGGTCGACCGCGTTGTCCGGGTCGACCGGGTTGTCCGCCTCGATCACGTCCTCCGTGGCGGCCGGCCCGGCGGCGGTGGTGCCCGTCGTCGTGCTCGCCGCGGCGGTGCTGCACGCCGTGTGGAACGGGCTGGCGCACCGGATCCCGGACAAGCTGGTCGGCTTCACCCTGATCAACCTCGCGTACACGGCCTGCGCGGTGGTCCTCGTCGTGCTCAACCCGGTGCCGGCCGCCGGGGCCTGGCCGTTCCTGATCGCCTCCGTGGTGACGGAGGTGGCGTCCCAGCTCCTGCTGCTCCGGGCCTACCAGCTCGGGGACTTCGGGCAGATGTACCCGATCGCCCGCGGCTCGGCGCCGCTGCTGGTGGCGGTGCTGTCGGTGGCGCTGCTGGGGCAGCGGCTCGGCGCCGGGGAGCTGCTCGGCGTGCTGGTGATCTCCTGCGGCCTGCTCGGGCTGGCGTTCGCGAAGGGGATACCCGGGCGGGCGCAGCTGCCCGCGCTCGGGGCGGCCGCCGGTACCGGCGTGATGATCGCCGCGTACACCGTGCTGGACGGCAGCGGGGTGCGGCACGCCGGTACGGTCGGCGGCTACGTCGCCTGGCTGTTCCTGCTGCAGGGGCCGTGCCTGCTCCTGATCGTCCGGCTCCGGCGCGGGCGGGGGCTGCTCGCCGGAGTCGGCGGCTCGGTGGTGCCGCTCGGGATCGCCGGCGGGGTGCTCTCGCTGACCGCCTACGGGCTGGTCGTCTGGGCGCAGTCCCGGGGCAACCTGGCGACGATCGCCGCGCTGCGCGAGACCAGCATCGTCATCGCCGCGCTGATGGCGACGGTGGTGTTCCGGGAGCGCCTCGGCCGGCTGCGGCTGACGGCCAGCGCCACGGTCCTGGCCGGGATCGCCGTCCTGGAGTTCGCCCGTCCGTGACGCCGGCGGCCCGGATGCCGGAGCGGCCCGGATGTCGGGGTGGCCCGGACGCCGGAGTGGCTCGGACGCCGGGGCGCCTCGTCGGGGGCAGCTCAGGGGACGATGACCGACAGTGAGGACTGCTCCAGCCGGAAGCCGAGCGCCTCGTACAAGCGGCGGGCCGGGTTGCCCTCGGTCACCGTCAGAACGGTCCGGTCGAATCCGGCGGCGGCGAGGCCGGCCAGGGAACGGCGCAGCAGGTCGCGACCGAGGCCGGGGTAGCTCAGGCCGGGGTGCCGGAAGACGTTCGCGACCCAGGGCACGTCCTCGAAGTGGTTCAGCACGACCGCGGCGACGACCCGGTCCTCCTCGTCCACCGCCAGGGTGGAGGCCGGCAGGACCGGCCCGATCAGGTGGCCGGCGAGGAGGAGGTGCAGCTGTTCGTCGCTGTCCGGGTGGTGGTCGGGGTGCCCGGGGCCGTAGGCGGCGCGGCGGGCCGGCAGCAGCTCCTCGGTGTCGCGGTCGCACGGCACCGCCCGGAACCCGTCCCGCAGCGGGGTCCGCGCCCACGCGGCCCAGCCGTCGGCGGGAGGATCACCGGCGAGGCCGCGGTACATGGTGTGGCCGTGCCGGAGGACGGACGCCCCGCGGCGGAGCAGCTGCTCGCCGAAGTCGACGGAACCGGAGACCACCCAGCCGGACATGGCCGACAGCGTGAACTCCACCGGATCGGCGGCACTGACGACGCCGCCCTCGACCTCACCCGGCGCCGGCACCGACAGCAGGTCGGCCCACGGCCGCCCCGCCCGCTCGCGCCGTACGTACCGCACCACCGGAAGGCCGTGGAGATCCCGGCCGAACTCCCAGTCCGCTTCCGACTCCGCTTCCGACTCCGCTCTTGAATCCGCCACGTCGTCCGTCCGATCTCCGAGCGCAAAGTCCCGGCCGTCATCCTCGCCGAGCGCCCGTCCCGGGATCAAGCGCTCCGCCCACCTGGTCCGTTGCCGGCGGGTCCGTCGAATCCCCGTCCGTGCGGGGGAGTTGAGACGGCCCACCGGGTCACCCGGCGCAGGCCTCCGCGGGCGCCGTTCGCCCGTACGGAGGTGTCGGGGCGGCCGTCCGCCGACCTGCCGGATCATGGGCGTCCCCGCCTGGAGAAGAGCGCCCTTCCGCCTCCGCACGTCCGTCCGCCGGAGCCGGTCGGGCCGCGCCGCGGCCGCCGCCGATCGAACCCACCCGAGCCCCCGGGACGGACGGTGGTGCTCAGCCCACCACCGCGGCGCGGACGCAGAGCACGTCCGGCAGGTGGGAGATGAGGAGTGACCAGCCCTCGCCCTCGTCCGGGCTGCCGTAGACGTCGCCGTTGCGGTTGCCGAAGTAGATGCCGGCCGGGTCGGCGTCGTCGGTACGGAGGGCGTCGCGCAGCACGACGCCGTAGTGGTCCTCGTCGGGCAGGCCCTTGCTGAGCGGGTGCCAGCTGTCACCGCCGTCGTCGGTGCGGAAGATCCGGCAGCGGCGGTCCGGCGGGATCCGGTCGCCGGCGCCGCCCAGCGGGAAGAGGTAGGCGGTGTCCGCGCGGCGCGGGTGGGCGGCGACGGCGAAGCCGAAGTCCGCAGGCAGGCCGTCGGTGACGGACCGCCAGCTGAGGCCCGCGTCGTCGCTGCGGTAGACGCCGCCGTGGTTCTGCAGGTAGAGGCGGTCGGGGTTGACGGCGTCGCGGGCGATCTTGTGCACGCACTGGCCGAACTCGGGGTACTGGCTCTCCTCGGGGAAGAACTCCGCCCGCAGGCCGGTGTTGGACGGCTCCCAGCTGCGGCCGCCGTCCTTGCTGCGGTAGACACCGCCGCTGGAGACGGCGACCAGCAGCCGTTCGGCGTCACGCGGGTCGGTGAGGACGGTGTGCAGGCCCTGGCCGCCGTAGCCCGCGCCCCACTGGGGGCGCTGCGGGTGGTCCCAGAGCGACTCGACCAGGGCGAAGGTCTCACCGCCGTCCTCGGAGCGGAACAGCGCGGCGGGCTCGGTGCCCGCGTAGACGACGCCGGGCGCCTCGTCGCCGGCGGGCTGGAGCTGCCAGACCCGGGTGAGCGAGGCGCCCGTGTGCTCGGGGAAGCGGATGGCCGGCTTCGGCGGTTCGAACCAGCTCGCGCCGAGGTCGTCCGAGCGCCAGACCGACGGGCCCCAGTGGCTGCTGTCGGCGCCGGCCAGCAGCCGGACCCGCCCGGCCCGGCGGTCGACCGAGACGGAGTAGATCGCGTTCATCGGGAAGTGCGGCCCGCTGAACTCCCAGTTCAGCCGGTCGCGACTGCGGCCGAGAAAGAGGCCCTTCTCGGTTCCGACGGCCAACAGCACCTCGGTCATGCCACACACCACCTGGTCGGTGAAAACGGCCCCCGCCCGGACACCCCCTCCAGGGGCCAGTGTCCCGCCGACCCCACGGAGCCACATCTCGCCGCGCCGTGCGCGCCGGGACGCGCCCCGTGCCGGTGCGCGCCGTTACGGCGAGGCCGCCGACCCCGCGGGCCGCCGGGACGTCCCTCAGCCCCGGCACCCCTCCAGGAGCCGCAGCCAGACCTCGCTGATCGTCGGATACGCGGGAACGGCGTGCCAGAGCCGGTCGATCGACACCTCGCCGACCACCGCGACGGTGGCCGAGTGCAGCAGCTCCGCCACCCCGGGGCCGACGAAGCAGGCGCCGACCAGGATCTCCCGGTCCAGGTCGAAGACCACCCGCGCCTTGCCCCGGTAGTCGTCGCCGTAGAGGGAGGCACCGGCGACCGCGCCGAGGTCGTGGTCGATGCTCTTGACCCGCAGGCCGGCCCGCTCGGCGGCGTCCAGGGTGAGGCCGACGGCCGCCACCTCCGGCTCGGTGAAGACGACCTGCGGCGCACCGGCGGTGTCGGCCGAAGCGGCGTGCGCGCCCCAGCGCGCGGTGTCGAGCGGCCGCCCCTGGGCGCGGGCCACGATCGCCGCGCCGGCGATCCGCGCCTGGTACTTGCCCTGATGGGTGAGCAGCGCCCGGTGGTTGACGTCCCCGGCCGCGTACAGCCAGCCGCCGTCGACGCCGACCACCGTGCAGCTGTCGTCGACGTCCAGCCAGGCACCGGGCTTCAGGCCGACCTGCTCCAGCCCGACGTCCGCCGTGCGCGGCGCCCGGCCGGTGGCGTACAGCACCTCGTCGACGGTCAGCCGCTCGCCGTCCGCCAGCACCAGCGTGACCCCGGCGCCGTCCACCCGCTCCAGCGCGGTCACCGAGGCCCCGAACCGCAGGTCCACCCCGGCCGCCCGCAGGCCCTCCGCGACCAGCTCGCCCGCGAACGGCTCCATCCGCGGCAGCAGCCCGTCGCCGCGCACCAGGACCACCACCTCGGCACCGAGCGCCCGCCAGGCGGTGGCCATCTCCACGCCGACCACCCCGCCGCCGACCACGGCGAGCCGGCCGGGCACGGCCGGCGAACCGGTCGCCTCGCGGTTGGTCCACGGACGGGCCTCGGCCAGCCCGGGCACCCCCTCCGGCAGCACCGGGCGGCTGCCGGTGCAGACGGCGACGGCGTGCCGGGCGGTCAGCACGCGTTCGGTGCCGTCCTCCGCCTCGACGGTGACCGTCCGCTCGCCGGCCAGCCGGCCGTGGCCCCGGACCAGTTCGATGCCGGTGTCGCGCAGCCACTGCACCTGGCCGTCGTCCTGCCAGTGCGAGGTGAACGAGTCGCGCCGGGCCAGCACGGCGGCCGGGTCCAGCGCCCCGCCGCCGACGGCCTCCCGCGAGCCGGCCACCGCCCGGGCACCGGCCAGTGCCGCGACCGGGCGCAGCAGCGCCTTGCTCGGCATGCAGGCCCAGTACGAGCACTCGCCGCCGACCAGCTCCGCCTCCACGATCACCGTGCGCAGCCCGGCGGCGGCCGTCCGGTCGGCCACATTCTCCCCGGTGGGGCCGGCGCCCACCACGATGACGTCGTACTCCTCGGGCGCGGTCGTCATGAGCGGTCCTCCGTCGTGTCGATGGCCACCCCGGCGCGCGGTGCGGGGGTGACGGGCGTGCGTTCGCGGCTGTCGAGCAGCCGGGCGTGCCGGTCACCGCCCAGCCGTGCCCATCCTGCGCCGCCGGACCCGCCGGGCGCAGCCGAACACGCGGACGCCGCCACCCGCGTCCGCGACGCTAGGACACCGATGCCCCCGGCCGTGTCCTCTCCGTGCACCGCCCGCCGACCCTCCGTGCACGGGGCCGCCCGCCGTGCCCCCACCCCGCCGCCGAGACACCCACCCGCGCCCAGCCCCGCCGGCCCGGACGAGGGAGGCACCCACCTGCACTCCGACCGCCAGTACACCGCCGGCCGCGTCCCCATCGCCTCACCGCCCCCTCGGCGTTGCCGCGCCCCGCGCCCCGCGCCCTGGCCGCCGGTACGCCGGCCGACCGGCCTTGAGGGCCCAGACGCCGAGGCACCCACCCATACCCCCACCGCCCGTACGCCGACGGCTGTGCCTCCAACGGCTGCGCCCTCGCCGCCTCGACGCCGGGGCACCTACCCGGCGCCCCGACCGCCCGTACGTCGGCTGACCGCCCGCCCGCTGCCCGCCCGTACGCCGACGGCCGCGCCCCGGCGCGGAGGCACTCGCGTCCCGACCTCCCGTACACCGACGGCTGCCTTCGCGTTGCCGCGCCCCGCGCCCTGGCCACCGGGGCCGCCTTCCCGCGCGCTGGCCGCCGGTACGCCGGCCGACCGGCCGTTACGCCGATCACGCGTGCGCCGACGGCCGCGCCTTGCCGGCTCAGACGTCGGGGCGCCCACTCGTACCCCGACCGCCCGTCAACCGACGGCTGCTCCGATGGGTGGGCCCTCGTCGCGGCGCCGTCCTCGGCGTTGCCGCGCCCCCGGCGCCCCGACCGTGCGTACGCCAGCCGACCGCCCGCACGCTGCCCGCCTGTACGCCGACGGCCGCGCCTTGCCGGCTCAGACGTCGGGGCGCCCACTCGTACCCCGACCGCCCGTCAACCGACGGCTGCTCCGATGGGTGGGCCCTC
>NZ_JBHXTG010000059.1:0-37445 GCF_042677465.1 Kitasatospora sp. NPDC127111 | reverse complement strand
TAGTCGCGGCGCCGTCCTCGGCGTTGCCGTGCGCCGCCGCCCCGACGCGGGGCACCGACCCGGAGCACCGACCGCCCGTACGTCGGCCGACCGCCCGTGCCCGGCCCGCCCGGACGCCGACGGGTGCCTCCGATGGCTGTGCCTCCGACGGGTGGGCCCTCGTCGCCTCGCCGTCCCCTCGGCGTTGCCGCGCCGCGCGCCCCGCCGACGCACAACCAGTCGGCGCCCCGACCGCCCGTACGTCGGCTGACCGCCCGCACGCTGCCTGCCTGTACGCCGACGGCCGCGCCCCTCCGCCCCGACGCCGGGGCACCTAACCGGCACCCTGGCCGCCGGCACGTTGGCCGACCAGCCGTTACACCGACCACGCGTCCGCCGACGGCCGCGCCCTTGTCGGCCCAGATGTGGACGCGCCCACCCGTACCCCGACCTCTCGTACACCGACGGCCGCCTCGGACGGGTGCGCCCTCGTCGCCTCGCCGTCCTCGGCGTTGCCGTGCCCCGCCGCCCCCGCCGACGCGCAACCACCCGGGGCACCGACCGTACGCACGCCGGCCGCCCGTGCCCCGCCCGCCCGTACGCGGACGGGCCGCGCCCCCGCCGCCCCCGCCGCCCCGGCGTCCCCTCGGCGTTCAGGACGCCGGGAGCGCCGCCAGCTCCGCCAGGACCGCCGCCGTCCCGGCCGGGCGGGAGAACATCGGCCAGTGCCCGGTCGGCAGCTCCCGCAGTTCCCACGCGGGGCCGGCGAGGGCGGTGAAGTACGGGTGGCCGGCCGCGATCATCGCGCGGACCTGTTCCAGCGGGAACGAGCAGGAGACCAGTGCCTTGGGCAGCTCCTCCCCGCCGCCGGTCAGGTGCAGCGGCTCGCGCACCGCCCGGGCCGGGTGGTCGGTGGCCCGCTCGCGGAACCGGGCGAGCGCGGGCCCGTCCAGGCCGTCGAGGCTGGTGCCGGCGGCACGGAAGTCCTCGAAGGAGGGCAGCGGCAGCCGGTGGCCGTCCACCACGGAGTCCTCCAGCAGGGTGCGGAAGCCGGGCTCCCAGAGGTCGCTGAGCGCCACCCCGTCGGAGATCGGGCCGCTGTCCACGTAGACGACGCGCCGGATCCGCTCGGGCACCCGGTCGGCGGCGCCGGTGACCGGGACGGCCCCGCCGCTGTGCGCGACGAGGATCACCTCCCAGAGGTCCTCCCGGGTCACCAGGTCGGTCACGTCGGTGATGTGGGTCTCCAGGCCGACGTCGGACCCGCCCTCGCCGGACCGTTCGGCGAGCCCGGTGAGGCTCACCGGGTGGACGGTGTGCCCGGCCGCGCGCAGCGGCTCGACGACCGCGTCCCACGCCCACGCACCGAGCCAGAGACCGGGGACGAGTACGAACGTGCTCATGATGGACCGCTCCTTCCCTCCGGGCAGACCGGACCTCGGGCCGCCCGTCGGTCACCGTTCAGGCTGTCGCCCTCGACCCTAGGTTCGAAACCGGACAGTGGTCGCCCGGATTTTCCAGGGGGACGGAGGGACCACCCGGTCAGCCGCGTGCTCGCGTGCTGGAGCTGCTGCCGGCCGGGCCCGGCCTCACCGGCGCCGAGCCGGCCGAGCGGCCGGCGGTGGACGAGCGCACGGTCCGCCGGTACGCGGCCCGGCTGGTGGGCGTCGGCATCCCGGTCCTGACGGCTTGTGGGCTCTGGTGGAGCCGTTGCTGCCTGCCGCCCGCGCGCGGGCCGCCGGGCGGCAGGACCGCGAAGCCGGACGGCGAGGCGGTGTGCGCCGCGATCGTCTACGTGCTGACAAGCGGGTGCGCGGTGGCGGCGTCTCCCGCCGTGCTTCGGGCTGTCGACGTCGACGGTGCACGACGGTCCCGAACCGCGGGGGTGGCTCCGCCGGCACCAGCTGCCGCCCCGGATCCGCTCGCGCGGGCATCGAGTCGAGCCACACCCCGGGCCGCCACCGACGGGTCATCGAGCGGCCCACGGCCTGGCTCACGGGGTACCGGCTGATCGCCCGTCGCTACGAGCGCGACCACCTGTTCCCCCTGGCCTTTCGCGACCTCGCCGCCGTCATCACACGCCGCCGACGACTGACGAAGACCACCACGTGGGCCGGGGCGAAAGCCCACGCCCCGGGACGGCTCGGGCGCCGGAGCGTGTGCCGTGCTCGCGGGCGTGGAACTGACGACCGAGCTCGCCGCGATCGGTGCCACCGGGCGCCTCGGGATCGTGCGGCCGGGCGTTCCCTCCACCACCATCGTCGCGGCGTACGGGCAGCCGTCCGCCGAGGAGCGTGTGCACCGGGCGCACGAGTGGCCGCGCTGGCTCCACTACAGCGGTCTCCGGCTGCTGTTCTGCCGCTGCCGGCTGCTGGAGACGGCGGTCGTCGAGATCCGGCCCGAAGGCCTCCAGCTGCCGGACGCCGGCCACCGCCGGGTGGACACCCCGGCCGCCCCCGTCACCGAGCCGGTCATGACCGCCGCACTCGCCGGGGCGGGCTGCCCATGGGAGGTGCGCGAGCACTGGAACATCGGCCGGGACCGCATCCTGTGGACAGCACCGGTCCCCGGTGCCGAGGTGGGCTTCAGCTTCACCGGCCCGGGACTGCGCGCTTCCGGGCGGCCGGTCGAGTGGTCGCTCCGGACTCTGGTACTCAGCCGTGCCGTCGAACACGACTGTCCGGAGCCGGGCGGGACATGAGCGGTCGGCATTCGAATCCCGCTCGTCTCCGCTCACGGAAGCCGCCGTCCGCCTTCTGCGACCTCGCGGCCGTCCTCGCATGGCGCGAACGGCTGACGAGGATCACCACGGAGGACAAGGCCTTGGGCCTGCTGGCCGGCCACGGTCCGGGCTGTCGGTGGGGGAGCGGGCCTCGGGTCGGCGCTCGTCAAGATCCAGCGGGTGCTGCCGCCCGGGCTGCGCGAGCGGTCGCGGCGGTGGAGCAGACGCTCGGGCTGAACTCGCCGCCGGCCGCCAGCCGCCGGCCGCTAGCCGCCGGCCGAGCCCGGCCGCCGCCCCGAGCCCGGCCGGCGGCGCCCTGGTCGCGCTCGCCGGTGCGGTACGCCGGCGCCCGCCGCGGCCGGTTCGCCCACCGGGCCCGGACGGACAGGGCTGGCACCCGCGAGTTCGACCGTACGGGCGGCTTCCACCCCGGGCGCTGGTGGACCACCGGGCTGGACCACCGCAGCGGCGAGCCGCGCACCTTCCGGCTGGCCCGGATCGAGTCCGCCGCAGCGCAGGACGCCGGCTTCGAACCGCCGGAGGGCTTCGACCCGGTTCAGCGGGCGACGGAGTCGCCGGCCACGGTCCCGAGGACGCACGAGGTGGCGGGGGAGCTCACCGCCACGCTCGCCGAGGCCCGCCGCATCCCGCCGGCGGCGGGCACGCTCGGCGGGACCGCGGACGGCCGCGTCCTGGTGCGTGCCCGCGCCCAGGACCTCGCCGGGTGCACGGTCATGCCGGCCGGCCTCGGTCGGCCGTTCACCGTCCGCCGTCCCGACGCGCGCCCCGCACGGAGGTCCGGGCCCCCGTCGCCCGGCTGACGGCGTGGAGCGGTGAGTCGCCGTCGTCGCCGTGGCGGGCGGGCGGGCCCCCGGACCCCCGGGCCTCCGCGGCCGGCGTCAGTGCACCGCGGGTGCCAACTCGTCCGCGTCGTCCGGCCGTTCGCCGGAGTCCTGCTGGGCCCGCATCAGCCGCTGCGGTCGGCGGGCCAGCAGGTAGCCGAGGCCGGCGAGGGTGACCAGGCCGACGCCGAGGACGGCGGCCCACACCTGGTACCAGGGTGCGCCCGGCGGCGCCAGGATGGTGCGCGGCCAGCAGATGTTGACCACCTCGAAGCCGGTCCAGAGCACCGCGAGGGCGTTGACGACCGTGCCGGCGCGCCCGTACGAGACCGGGCCGGACGGGCGCCAGGCGCCGCGCAGCCGGGCGATCAGGGCGGCGAGGCTGAGCAGGAAGAACGGCAGGAAGGTCGCGGCGGTGCCGAAGGTGATCAGGCTGCCCATCGCGGTGGACTCCAGCCCGAGCGGGAGGGCGGCGGAGCTGACCAGGGTGGCCGCGACCAGTCCGCCGATCGGCGCCTTGTGCCGGTTGACCCGGCGCACCTTGGCGGCGAACGGGAAGACGCCGTCGCGGGCCAGCGAGTAGAGACCGCGGGCGGCGCCGCCCTGCGAGGCCATCAGGCAGGCGGTGAACGAGACCAGCACGACGACCACGAAGGGCTTGGCCGACCAGTCGCCGAAGCCGGCGGTGACCGCGGTGGTGACCGGGTCGAGGTCCTCGCCGCGGACCACGGCGGCCGGGTCCGGGTGGGCCAGCTCGACGGCGACGGCGTTCAGGACGACGACCACGCCGACGCTGAGCAGGGCCCACCACATCGCCCGGGGCACCTGCCGGCCGGCGTCCTTGGTCTCCTCGGCGGTGGACACGCAGGCGTCGAAGCCGATGAACGCCCAGCCGCCGACGGCGACCACGGCCAGCAGGGCGGACCAGGTGGAGACCCCGACGGTGGCGGGCGCGTCCAGCAGGTCGGTCAGCAGGCCGAAGCCGTGCTGCCGGAAGAAGAGCAGCAGCGCGAAGCCCACCAGCACGGAGGCGACCGCCTCGGCGGCGATGCCCAGCGAGACGAACCAGCGCAGCAGGTTGATGCCGTAGGCGTTGACCAGCGCGCAGACCAGCATGAACACGGCCGAGACCAGTACCAGCAGGGCCGGCGTCGGGGTGAGCCCGAACAGCGCGAAGAACCAGGGCGAGGCGAGGTAGGCGACGGTGGTGTTGGCGAACATCACCGCGAACTGCCACATCCAGCCGGTCAGCCAGGCGAAGGTCGGCCCGGCGAGCCGCCGGCTCCACTGGTAGGCGCCGCCGGCCAGCGGCCACTGGGAGGCGAGCTCGGCGTACACCGCGACCACCAGCACCTGGCCGAGCAGGCAGACCGGGAGCGCCCACACCCAGGCGCCGCCGGCCACGCCGAGGCCGACCTGGCCGACCGCGTAGAGGCCGACGACCGGGGAGACGACGGCGAAGCCCATCGAGATGTTGCCGAGGACGCCGAGACTTCGGCGCAGCTCCTGCCGGTAGCCGAGGGCGGCGAGCCGGTCGGCGTCGCCGGCGGCCCCGGCCCCGGGCCTGGTCCCGGAGCCGGGCCCGGAGCCGGTGCCGGCCGCCCGGCCGGCCTGAGGTCTTGGGGGGTTCTCGGTCATGGGGAATCCACCTTGCCCGTCGTCCACCGCGAGCCCCGAGGGGCCCCGCCGTGAAAAACTAACTTTGTTAGTCCGGGACGGTAGCCCGCCGCCCCGGGGCAACGGAAGGGCCGAGACCGGCCTGTAATAACGTGAGTCGGACGCCGTGGGCCGACGCGGCCGAGGCGGCCGGCACCGAGGGGCGACGAGGGGCGACGAGCGTGGGACGACCGAGCAGGGCGCTGCTGAGCAGGGAGATCATCGCCAGGGCGGCTCTCGACGTGGTCGACGAGCACGGTCCGGACGGCCTCACCATGCGCGCCGTGGCCGACCGGCTGGGCGTGAAGGCGGCCTCGCTCTACAACCACGTGACGGGCAAGGACGAGCTGATCGACGGCCTGGCCGAACTGGTCAACGCGGAGATCGACCTGACCCCGCTGGAAGCACCGGCCGAGGACGCCCAGCTGCCCGGCGGGCCCGGCGGCGCCGACTGGCGGGCCGGCCTCGCCGCCTACGCCCGCGGCTACCGCGCGGCCTTCCTGCGCCACCCCAACACCATCGCGCTGCTCGCCCGCCGCCAGGTCGGGGCCGAACGCCAGCTGCTCGGCTACGACACCCTGCTCGCCGCCCTCGGCCGGGCGGGCCTGGCGCCCGCCGACGCCGCCGAGGCCGCCGCCGCGCTCGACTACCTGGTGCTCGGCTCGGCGCTGGAGACCTTCACCGCGGGTTTCACCCGGCCCGCGGACGAGTACCGCCCGCGCTACCCGGCCCTGGCCGGCGCCCTGGAGGCCTCCGTCGAACGCGGTGGCGCGGCCGGTCCGGGCGCACCGGGGCTGGACGAGCGCGGCTTCGACCTCGCCCTGCGCCTGCTCCTCGACGGCCTGGCGGCCCGACTGCCCCGCACCTGAAGCGCGCGCGTGCCCGCACCACGCGGCCACCGCGCATGTGCCCGAACCGCGCGCCTGAACCCCGCACCCTCGCCCGCAGCCCCAGCAGCCCCAGCAGCCCGCAGCCCAAACAGCCGGAGCGCCCGGACACGGCGACGGGCCCGGGGGCTTCTCGTCACCCCGGGCCTACCGCCGCGGCGTCCTCGGGCCGGCCATCGGGTCGGTCATCGGGCGGGCCGCCAGGAGGCCCGCCGGGAGTACCGTCAGACCTCGCCGTCACCGTTCTGCTCGGCCGCCACCTTGCGCTTCACCTCGGCCATGTCCAGCTTCCGGGCCTGGCCGATCAGATCCTCGAAGACCGCCTCCGGCAGCGCCCCCGCCTGCGAGAAGACGAGCACGCCCTCGCGGATGATCGCCAGCGTCGGAATGGACTGGATGCCGAACGCGGCGGCCAGCTCCTGCTGCGCCTCGGTGTCCACCTTGGCGAAGACGAGGTCCGGGTGACGGTCGGCCGCCTTCTCGTACACCGGGGCGAACTGCCGGCACGGGCCGCACCAACCCGCCCAGAAGTCGATGAAGACGAAGTCCTGGCCCTCCGGGCCGGGGACGATCTCGTCGAAGTTCTCCTTGGTCAGCTCGACCGTGCTGCTCATTTCGAGGTTCCTGCCCTTCCGGGGGTGGCGGTTCAGGCCATGTGCCCGCGACAACCGCGCCCGCCCGCGGGCTATTCCGAAGAATCTTGGCCGCTCGTTGAGCACGCGGCCGCTCCGGTCCGTACAGATGGGTGTCCGCAGCAGCGCGGGGCGCCGGAAGGGGCGGCCGCGCGAGTCCACCCGGGGGAGAGTCCGCCATGCACAGCACCAGCCGTACCGGCCGCACCAGCCGGATCGCCGTCATCGCCGCGTCGGGGATCGCCGTCGCGGCCCTGGTCGCCGGTTGCGGGTCGTCCGGCGGAGGCTCCTCGACGCCGTCCGGCTCCGGCGGGGGGTCCGCGAGCACCGCACCCACGGCACCGGGCAGCCCGTCCGCTCCGTCGAACCCGTCGAACCCGTCGAGCCCGGGTGCGGCGGCGGGCGCCGCCACCCTGCAGACCGCCACCGACCCCAAGCTCGGCACCATCGTCACCGACGGCGCCGGCTTCACGCTCTACCGCTTCGACAAGGACACGGCCAAGCCGCCGATGTCCAACTGCAACGGCAACTGCGCCTCGCTCTGGCCGCCCGTCCCGGCCGACGGATCGGTCACCGTCAAGGGCATCGACAGCAAGCTGGTCGGCACCGTCACCCGTGCCGACGGCAGCAAGCAGGTCACCCTGAACGGCTGGCCGGCCTACCGCTACGCGCCCGACAAGAAGCCCGGCGACACCACGGGCCAGGGCGTCAACGGCACCTGGTTCGCGCTGACCCCCACCGGTGGCAAGGCGCCCGCGAGCGCCCCCTCCGGCGGGACGGCGCCCAGCAGCCCGGGCAGCGGCTACGGCGGCTACTGAGCGGCCCCGGCCTTGACGACGTTCCGGACCGGACGTGGAACCCTCGACCCGGAGGTGTGGGTGCGCGAAGATGGCATCGTGACCGAGGAGCACCCCGACGGCGGGGCCGCACGCGGCGCCGGGGCGGCCGACGAGGACCTCATGCGTGCGCTGTACCAGGAGCACGCGGGGCCGCTGTTCGGCTTCGTCCTCCACCTGGTCGCGGGGGACCGCCAGCGGGCCGAGGACGTGGTGCAGGAGACGCTGGTCCGCGCCTGGCGCAACATCCACCGGCTCGACCCCGCGGCCGGCTCGTTGCGGCCCTGGCTGGTGACGGTGGCGCGGCGGATCGTCATCGACGGTCACCGTAGCAGCCGGGCCCGCCCGCGCGAGGTGGACCCGTCGCCGCTGGAACTGCTGCCCGCCGAGGACGAACTCGACCGCGCGCTGCGGCTGATGACGATCTCCGAGGCGCTCGGCGACCTGTCCGAGGCCCACCGCAGGGTCATCGTGGAGACCTATCTGATGGGCCGCACGGTCAACGAGGCGGCCGCCGAACTGGGCATCCCGGCCGGTACCGTACGGTCGCGGGTGTTCTACGCGCTGCGCTCGCTCAAGCTCGCGCTGGAGGAACGGGGAGTGACATCGTGACATCGTCCAAGCCCGGACCGGCCGGCCCCGAGCACCACGACCCCGTCGACCACGTCGACGTCGGCGCCTACGTCCTCGGCCTGCTCGAACCGGCCGAGCGCGCCGCCTTCGAGGCCCACCTCGCCGGCTGCCCGAAGTGCGCCGATCAGGTGGCCGAACTCGGCTTCGTCGAACCGCTGTTGGCCGAGTACGCGGCTTTCGCCGGGGCGGAGGGCCTGGACCCGGCCGACCCCGTGCCCCGCCCGGACCCGGCGCTGCTCGACCGGCTGGTCGGCGAGGTCGCGGCCGTCCGCCGCCGGGGCCGGGTCCGCCGGCTGGTGCTGGTCGCCGCGGCGGCGGTGCTGGTGGCGGCCGGGCCGGCGGTCACGGCCGCCCTGGTCACCGCGGAGTCCACGCCGGGCGTCGTCGCCGTCGCCACCCGGCAGTTCTCCGCCACCGACCCGACCAGCGGCGCCAGCGCCACCGTCGGGGTCGAGGGCAAGTCGTGGGGGAGCCGGATCAGCCTCCAACTCTCCCACGTCCAAGGGCCGTTGAGCTGCGACCTGGTCGCCGTCTCGCGGACCGGGGCGCGACAGACCGTCACCACCTGGAGCGTGCCCGAAGCCGGCTACGGCACCAACGGCGTGGCCGCCCTGCGCACCGACGGCGGAACGGGGTTCCAGCCCACGGACATCGACCACTTCGAGGTCCGCACCCTGGACGGCGCCACCGTGCTGGTCAGCGTCCCGGTCCGGAGCGCCTGAGCCACCGCGCCGCCGCCCCGGTCACCCCGGACCCGCACCCGCCGCGGCTCCCGGCCAGTACGGGTTCGGGGTACCGGCGTCCGTCATGTGGTCCCGGTGCCAGAGCGCGGGCCAGTGCACCCCGGCGAGGGGGTCGAACCGGTGCCACCGCCCGCACGGGCACGGCCGCAGCACCCGCCCGCACGCCCGGCACAGCTCGGCGAAACCGTGCCCGGTCGACCGCAGCGTCGCGGGCCGTTCGTCCCCGCAGGCCGGGCAGCCGGCGAGCACCGCGCCGTCCAGCAGCGCGCCCTGCCGCCGGACGTACTCCGGCAGCCGCAGCGGCGGGTGGCAGGTCGGGTCGTGCAGCCAGAGGCCGTTCGGCGACTCCCACCACCACGCCTCCCACCATGCGGCCGGCCGGCCGGGAACCCGCCGCCCCGCGCCCTTCTCCGCCCGCCGCCGCGCCGCGTACCGCTCCAGCTGGGCCAGCCAGAGCTCCCGCGCCTCGTGCAGTTCCTCGACCGCCCGGACCAGCGCCCCGGGGTCGGCCGCGAGCCGCCGAGGGATCCGGGCACTCAGCGTCAGGTGGTGGTACGTCGCCCGCAGGCCGTACGGCGCGAACCGGGTCAGACAGGTCCGCAGCGCGGCGTGCCGGCGGTGGACGGGCAGGTCGTCGTCGTGCACGAGCCGGCGGTGGGTGAGGAAGCTGGCCATCCGCGGATGATGCCGCACCCGACACCCACCCGTCGCCGGGATTTCCGGGGCATCCGGGCTCCCGGCGACGTCCCCTCAGGCCGGGGGGACCCCGGTGCCGTTGGCGATCCGCCTCGTCGGGACGGGCGGCGCCCGCCGCGTGCGGCCGGGGCCGCACGCGAAAGCGTCAGGCCTCCGGCCGCTGCTCCGGGGCCAGGTCCAGGGCCCGGGCCAGGGCCGCCGCCAGGGGCTCGCGGTGGTCGGGCAGGTGATCGGCGGCCCAGGTGTCGGCCAGCGCCAGGAACGCGACGAGGTCGGCCTCGGCCCCGGCGACCAGGCGGCGCAGCTCGGTGACGGACAGCTCGATCACCGGGGCGCCGTCGACCCCGGCGTCGGGCGTCAGGCGTACCGTTTCGCCCTCGCGCCGGGCCTCCGGCGTCGGGTCGTGGCCGAAGGAGGCGTACCCGTCGCCGTCCAGGACCCGCAGCCAGTCGCGCCACTCCTCCAGGCCGTTGCAGCAGCCGGGGACCAGGGTGACGCCGGTGGCGGTGTCGGTGACCCGGAAGCCGCCGGCGGCGTAGAGGTACTCCCCGACGAACAGCCCGTGCAGGAGGGCGCCGAGCGGATCGGCGGGCCGGACCGGGCCGTTCTCGGCGCGCGGGCCGCCGTCATCGTCGCCGCCCGCGTCGTCCGCGTCGTCCGCGTCGTCCTCCTCGTCGACGTCGTTGCCCTCGACGAGGCTCAGGACGGCCGTACCGACGTCGGCCGGGTCCATCGACCCGCTGAGCGGCAGGAAGGCGTACGGCTCGTGCGCGCCGACGGGCCAGAGGGTGAACTCCTCGGAAGTCCGGATCTCCAGGACGGGCTGCATCTCGATCACCCGCTGAGTCTGCCGGACCGATGACCGGCTCCGCCCGTGCATTTCCGCCCGGCCCCGGGCCTGATGTCGGCGCGCCTCGGCCTGGCTTGTGCCCGCCATTCCGGCTCACCGGGCCTCATGCCGGCGTGTCCCGGCCCGCCTTGCAGCCGCCACCGCGCCTCACCCCGCCTCCCCCTCCGGCCTCCCCCCTCACCCGGCCCTCCGCCCCGGCGCACACCTGGCCCGCCCCCGCTAGCCCGCCGCGGCTGCGGCGATCCGGCTCAGGGCGCGGCCGCAGCGGTGGGCGAAGAACCGCTGGGCGAGGGGGAGCAGCGGGCCGGCCAGGTGGGCGTACCAGCTGCGCGGGCGGCTGAAGGCGTTGACGGTGAACCAGACCGCCTTGTCGGGGCCCATCTCGACCAGGAAGGTCTCCTCGCCGACCGCGAGGTGGCCGTGCCGGGTGCCGTAGGCGAAGCCGTAGCGGTCGGGTCCGTCGGTGGCCCAGATCACCCGGCAGGGGGCGGAGGCGCGCAGCGGGCCGACGCCGATCGCGCAGTGGACGGCGACGCCGGGGGCGGCCCGGTCCGCGTCGGTGGTGATCCGGACGCCGGCGGCGCGGTGCATCCGCCAGCCGAGCACGGCGGCGCCGGCGGCCTCCAGGGCGGCGCGGCCGTGGCCGATCAGGACGCGGTGGCGGAGGTGGTTGTAGCCGGCGGGGAGCGGGCGGCCGGGGGTGGTGCTGGCGCCGGCCTCGGGGTAGTTGAGGTCGGTGGCCGGACGGGTGGTCATCGTGCGGTTTCCTTAGGGAGGGTGAGCGCTGGCTGCGCGAGGCGGCGCCAGGCGAGCAGCGAGCAGAGGGCGAAGCCGAGGGCGTTGCCGACGCCGTGGGTGGCGGCCATCCAGGTCAGGGTGGGGTGGGGGAGTCCGGAGGCCTCGCCGAGCGCCCACCAGAGGGCGAGCAGCATGGTGGCGGCGAGGACGGCGGAGGCGGTGCCGAGCAGGGTGGCGGTCGTCCGGTCGGCGGTGCGGGTGCGCAGGTCGCGCCAGGTGAGCAGGCCGGTCAGCCACATCCCGGTGGTGAGGACGACGGCGCCGACGAGTTCGGCCCAGTCGTCGATGAAGTAGCCCGCGAGGACGAGCAGGGTGCCGAGTGGCACGCTGAGCGCGGCGAACCGGGCGGCGGCGCGCTCGGGCCGGGCCCGGCAGACCAGCCCGGCGACCAGGGCGGCGGTGAAGCCGGCGAAGTGGAAGTGCGGGACGGTGAGCGCCAGGATGTCGAGGTCGAAGCCGAACAGCTCGTGTCCGGAGCGCTCCGCGACCAGGGCGAGTCCGGCCACCGCGGGGGTGACGAGCGCGGTCAGCACGGCGGTCTCGGCGGGCGCGAGCGAGCGGGTGCGGGCGAGCCGGACCGGTGCGTGGAGGGCGACGGCGAGGGTGCCGAGCGCGTAGAGTGCGGCGCAGCCGGTGGCGAGGCCGCCGCGCGGGAGCCAGAGCGAGAGGGCGCCGGGGACGGCGGCCAGTGGCCAGAGCCGGCGGACGCGGGCGAGGCCGGGCTCGTCGATCAGGGCCAGGCCGAGCGGGATCACGGCGCCCATGCCGAGCAGGACCAGCAGGTCCACCAGTTCCGCGGTGCCCTTGCCCATGGCGGCCGCACCCTTCTCTTGAACGCGTTCAAACCCTTGCGCGGTGACTCTACGCCGCGATGTTGAACGCGTTCAACGTGCCCCCCGTCCCGTGCCGCGGCCGCCCCGTCTGGTGTTCGCGGTGGGTGCGGCGCACTCTGGAGGAGGAATCGATGGAGGTGATCCGCCATGCAGACTCTTGTCGGTTGGCACATCGAGATGGAGTTCCGCGAAGAGGGGCCGCGGACGGCCGCCGCCGCCCTGCTGCGGCTGAGCGACGGAACGGAACTGCGCGCCCACGGCTACACCAGCCGCCACCCGTCGGACCCGGAACAGCTCCGGGTGGGCGAGGAGATCGCGGCCGCCCGCGCGCTCAACGACCTCGCGTCGCAGCTGCTCACCAAGGCCCACGGCGAGATCCAGGAGGTCAGCCCGGTCCCGACCCACCCGCTGACGTGACGACGCCGGAGCCGGCCCCCGACGGGCGGGTCGCGTCGCCCGCCTTCACCGCCCAGCAGCGGAGTCCGCGCATCCCGCTGATCTGCCCGCGCTGCGGGCACGAGCAGCACGTGGTGCCGGGCGGCCCCGAGCGGGCGGTGAAGGTCGTGCACGTCGGCACCGGCCGGGAGGCGTGCGAGCCGGACGACCTCGCGAAGGCGCCGGACGACGGAAGTTGACGGAAAGGGAGGGGGCCGGTTCCCCGGCCGGCCCGGACTCCCGGTTCCGCGCGCCGTTCCGCTTCCGGGCGCCCGCCCACGGGCCACGCAACCGCGCGTCGGCTCGACCGCGCGTCGGCTCGGCCGGGGGGCCGGGCGACTCGGCAGGCCGTCCGACGCCGCTCAGTGCCGTCCGCTGTCCGCCGCCGCTGCCGCCCGTCATTGCTGCCACCCGCCGCCGCCCGGTCCGGGCGGTACCCGCTCAGTTCGGGCAGTACGTCGTCGGCAGCGGCCACTCCGGTCCGATCAGCCGCTGCTCGGACTCGTTGAGCGTGATCCGGATGCCGACCGTCCCGGCCAGACCGAGCCGGAACCGGCTGCGGGCCAGCGCGATCAGCGCCGTCATGCCGTACTTGTTGAGCAGCGAGGTGCGGTAGCGCGCGGTCGCGTCCTCGTCGCAGACCGCGGCGCGGGCCGGGAGCCGCCGGCCGGTGGGGCGCCCGTGGGCGTCGCAGGGGCCGACCAGGACCCGGGGGTGGCGGCGGATGCGTTCGGCCTCGCGGGAGTGCGTGGGCGTCCAGATGCCGAGCGCCGTCCCGTCGGCGACCACCCAGCTCTGCGATTCCACCCGGCTGCCGTCGTCGCCGAAGGTGGTGAGCAGGAGGTACCTGCTGTCGGCGAGCCGGTCGGTGCGGTCGGTGCGGTCGTGCACGATGTCCTCCCCATCCGGGTCCGGGGGCCGGGCCGGGCGGGCGCGACCGCGCCCGGCCGGGGGCGGTTCCATTCTCGTCCACCGGGGGCCGCGGTTCGAGGGGCGTGGGCTGCCCGGGTGCCGGAACGGCGAGCGGCCCGCCCGGTGTTCGCACACCGGACGGGCCGCTCCGCACCCTGGGTCGTACCACGCGTGTCGTACCCGGCGAGGGTCAGTGCACCAGCACCGGCACCTCGTTGCTCTCCGCCGCGCCCGCGCCCCCGCCGGAGGCGACCGTGGTGGTGCCGGGGCGGCCGGCGTTGACCAGGACGAAGGCGATCGCGGCGGCCGTCACCAGGATCCCGAAGGACCACCAGATCGCGGTCGAGAAGCCGTGCACCATGCCCTGGAACTGCACCGCCTTGGCGGCGGCCGGGCCGGTCGCGGCGCCCGCGTGGGCGGCCAGCCAGGTGGTGGTGGCGCTGGCGGCGATGGTGTTCAGCAGCGCGGTGCCGATGGCGCCGCCGACCTGCTGCGAGGTGTTGACCATGGCGGACGCGACACCGGCGTCGCGCGGCTGGACGCCGTGCGTGGCCAGGCTCATCGCCGGCATGAACGCGGTGCCCATGCCGAGGCCCATCAGGATCAGACCGGGCAGGATCAGCGCCGGGTAGGACGTGTCCAGGCCGATCTGGGTGAGCAGCAGCATGCCGATCGAGGCGACCAGGAAGCCGGGCGCCATCAGGAACCGCGCCGGGACCCGGGTCATCAGCCGGGCGCCGATCTGGGTCGAGCCGGTGATCATGCCCGCCACCATCGGCAGGAAGGCGACGCCGGTGAGCACCGGGCTGTAGCCGAGCACGATCTGCAGGTAGTAGGTGAGGAACAGGAAGAGGCCGAACATGCCGATCACGGCCAGGCCCAGCGACAGGTAGACCCCGCCGCGGTTGCGGTCGAGGACGACCCGCAGCGGCAGCAGCGGCGCCTTGACCTTCCGCTCGACCAGGACGAACGCGGCCAGCAGGATCGCGGCGGCGACGAACAGGCCGATCGTCACGCCGGAGGACCAGCCGTCCGACTCGGCCCGGGTGAAGCCGTAGACCAGCGAGACCAGGCCCGTGGTGACCAGCAGCACGCCGGGGATGTCCAGGCGGTTGCGGTTGCGGCCCTCGGCGGGCTCGCGGATGACCATGACGGCGCCGACGGCGGCGACCACGGCGAACGGGATGTTGACGAAGAAGGTCCAGCGCCAGTTCATGTACTCGGTCAGCAGGCCGCCGAGGATCAGGCCGATCGCGCCGCCACCGCCGGCGATGGCGCCGTAGATGCCGAACGCCTTGGCGCGTTCCTTGGCCTCGGTGAACATCACGGCCAGCAGCGAGAGCGCGGCCGGCGCGAGCAGCGCGCCGAACACGCCCTGGAGGGCACGGGCACCCAGCAGCATGGCGGTGTTGGCGGCGGCGCCGCCGAGCGCGGAGGCCAGCGCGAAGCCGGTCAGCCCGACCACGAAGGTGCGCTTGCGCCCCCACAGGTCGGCCACCCGGCCGCCGAACAGCAGCAGACCGCCGAACGCGAGCGCGTACGCGGTGATCACCCACTGGCGGTTGCCGTCGGTGATGCCGAGGTCCTTCTGGGCCGACGGCAGCGCGATGTTCACGATGGTGGCGTCGAGGACGACCATCAGCTGCGCGAGGCCGATGAATATCAGTGCCTTCCAGCGCCTCGGATCAGGCTGCGTGGTGGGCAGGGCGTCGGTTTTTGGCATGGGGGTACTCACTTCACGGTGCGTGGCGTGCGGATCGTCGGTGATCCGGGTGCGAAGGGTCTCGGTGGCCGCGGATCGGGGCGGCCGGTCGGGCCGAGGTCGGTCGTGGTCGGTGCCGGCCGCCGGGGCGGCCGTCGGTCAGTGGTCGGTGTGGAAGTCCTCGAAGGTCGCGGCCCGGCCGGGCAGGGCCGAGCGGGCGGGCGCCCGCAGGCCGTCCAGGAACAGCTGCAGGTGCCGGTGGACGAACTCGTCCAGCAGCCGGCAGGAGGTGCCCGGCAGCGGGCGGGTGAGCTGGCTCATCGCGATGAACAGGTCACCGTGGTCGACGTCCGGCCGAAGCTCGCCGGCCTGCCGGGCCCGCTCCATCAGGTCGCCCACGGCGGCCGTCAGGCGCTCCCGGATCTCCACCAGCTCCGGGTCGAACGGGTCGACCGCGCTGGTGAGGATCGGGCACAGGGCGCCGACCTTCTCCTCGACCGTCGCGTGGACGAACCGCTGGAGGGCGTCGAACGGGCCGTCGCTCTCCGCCGGTGCCGTCTCGGCGAGGGCCAGGATGCGGTTCTTGACGAGCAGCGCCACCTCGCGGATCAGCGCCTTGCGGTCCGGGAAGTTCCGGTACAGCGTCGCGTTGCCGACACCGGCCCGCTTGGCGATCTCGTCCAGCGGCGCGTCCGCGCCGTGCTCGACGAAGACGTCCCGCGCCGCCAGCACGATCCGCTCCCGGTTGCGGCTCGCGTCCGCACGCAGCTTGGGCGTACGGGCGGGCTCCGCGGTGCGGGCCGGCGTGGTGACGGCGGTGGTGCTCACTGCGTGCTCCTTCATCATAGCGGGGAAGTTTTCCCCGCTTAGGCCTTCGAAGGTGCAAACGGGGATTCACTCCCCGGAAATTTCCCCCTCGGGTGTGACCTGCGTCACATCTCCTCGGTGGGCCGGGAGAGGTTCCGCTCGACCCGGGCCAGCAGCCGTGCCAGCTCGGCCGCCTCGGTCTCGTCGAGCCCGGCCAGGGTGACCCGCTCCAGCTCCGACCAGGTCTGCGCGACCTGGTCCCGCAGGGCGCGGGCCGCCGCCGTCGCCTCGACCACCACCGCCCGGCGGTCGCTCTCGCTGCGCCGGCGGCGGACGAAGCCGGCCTGCTCCAGGCGCTGCACCATCCGCGTCACCGTGGAGGCGTCCGTCCCGACCTGCTCGATCAGGGTGGCCTGCGGCTGCGGTCCGCCGTCCCAGAGCAGCATCATCAGCAGCTCCTGCCCGGCGTGCAGGCCGTGCGGGCGCAGCAGCCGCTCGGCGGTGGCCCGGTGCAGCCGGGCGACCCGGGCGATGGACTGGCTGATCTCGCCGGTGTCGGCGAGGGGCTGGTTCTGGTGGGCGCGCACCCGGCGATTGTACGGGCAAGCGGTGGTCGCCGGCCTTGTGGAGCTCCCTTGCGATCGATGGCCTCGAGGCGTTTACTTGGCCGCACAAGCAATTACTTGGCCACGCAAGCAATCCTTGGCCGAGGCGGCCCTAAGGGGAGATCCAGTCATGCGAGTTGTCAGCCGGACCGTGCGCGTCAACGACCCCGCCGATCCGGGCGGGGTGCACCTCACCCGGGACGACGTCTGGGCGGCGCTGGTGCGGAAGGCGGAGAACGCGGTGCCGTTCGTCGCCGCGATGGACGAGTGCACCGTGCTGGAGCGCACGGACAACGGGCTGGTCCGTGAGGTCGTCCTCGGCGGCGAGCGGGTGCGCGAGGAGGTCGTCTTCCGCCCGAAGACCAGGGTCAGCTTCCTCCGGGACGACGAGGCCGCCACCTGGGTGATCCACAACGACCTCGGCGAGGACGAGCACGGGCTCACCCTCACCTTCCTGGGTGAACTGGAGCTCGGTGGCGGTCTGGAGGAGGAGGCGGCCGCCGAGCGGACGGGCTCCGCGTACCTGGTGGCGCTGCGGACCACGCTCGACCTGGCCCGGGAGGCGGTCCGTGGCGCCTGAGCCCGCGCCGTCTGAGCCCGCGGCGCCCGGGCCGGCGGCGGGGTGCGCGGGGAGGCCCCGGGCTCAGACGGCCGCCGGGCGGCGCAGCGGGATCTCGAAGTGGACGGTCGCGACGCCCGGCCCGTGCTCGCCGCTCGGGCGGGCGTCGTAGACCTCCTCGGCCAGGCTGCGCCAGAACGCCTCGGCGCCCGGGACCGCCGTGTTGGTGTGCAGGTAGAGCCGCCGGTAGCCGCCCTCGGCGGCGGCGAACTCGCAGGCGCGGCGGACCAGTTCGCGGGCCAGTCCGTGCCGGCGGTGCTCGGCCCGGACGTACACCCGGACCAGCTGGGCGGTGCTGCCCGAGGGGTAGCGCGCGGCCAGTGCGCGCGGGTGCGGCGGGTGGCGGGGCCCGGTGGAGTGCAGGGCGGTGGTGGCGACCACCTCGCCGTGGTGGACGGCGACCAGCAGGGCGTGCCGGGGGTGGTCGAGGTAGTGGCCCTGGAGGTCCACCACGTCGGCGTGCCAGTCGGGCACGTAGCCGTAGCCGAACTCGCGGTAGAGGGTGTCCAGGATCAGCCGGCGCGCGCCCGGTACGTCGGACGGCCGGGCATGCCTGATCACATACGGAAATTGACGGTCCATCGGGTAGCTCCACTGGTCGCGGCGGAGGTGGTCGCTCGGCAGCGTACCTGAAAACGAATTTCATCTGACGCCGCGACGGGCCGACCGCTCCGGCGCGTTGAAAATGAAAACGAATGCCGTTACCTTCTCCCTCGACGGGCCGGGCCGGCCCCGCCGTCGCCGTCGCCGTCATCGAGAGGGAGAGCCGTGGCGCATCTGCTGGTGATCGAGAGCTGGGTCGGCTCCATGAGCGGCCTGCTGCCCAGGGCGCTGGGGGAGGGCGGCCACCGCTTCACCTTCCTCACCCGCGACCTGCACCACTACCTGCGGTCCGCCCCCGCCGGCGGCCCGCACCCGCTGCTCGCCGCCGAGAACGTCCTCACCGCCGACACCAACGACCCGGCGGTGCTCCTCCCGTACGCGGAACGGGCGCACGGGCTGCTCGGCTTCGACGGGGTGCTGTCCTCCTGCGACTACTACCTGCCGCTGGTCGCGCGGGTCGCCCGCCGGCTCGGGCTGCCCGGTCCGGCGCCGGAGGCCGTCGCCGCCGCCTGCCGCAAGGACCTCACCCGGCGCGCGCTCGCCGAGGCCGGCGTCCCCGGGCCCGCCTTCGCGCTCTGCGCGGACCGCGAGCAGGCCCGGGCCGCCGCGCGGGCGATCGGCTTCCCGCTGGTGGTCAAGCCGGTCGACCTGTGTGCCGGCATGCTGGTCCGCGAGGTTTCGGACGAGCGCGAACTCGCGCTCGCGCTCCGGGCGTTGGAGGAGTTCCCGGTCAACGCCCGGGGTCAGCGGCGAGCCCCCGTCGTGCTGCTGGAGGAGCTGCTGACCGGGCCCGAGGTGAGCGTCGAGACCGTCTCCGCCGGCGGCGTCGCGCACGTGGTCGGGGTCACCGACAAGAGCGTCGGCGGTGCGCCCGCCTTCATCGAGACCGGTCACATGTTCCCCGCCGCGCTCGCCCCCGCCGACGCGGCGGCCGCCGCCGACACCGCCCTCGCGGCCCTGGCGGCGCTCGGCCTGGACCAGGTCGTCGCGCACACCGAGATCAAGCTCACCCCGGCCGGGCCCCGGGTGGTGGAGGTCAACCCGCGGCCGGCCGGCAACCGGATCACCGAACTGGTCCGGCGGGTGACCGGGATCGACCTCGCCGCCGCCTGCGTGGACGTGGCGATCGGCCGCCGGCCCGACCTGACCGCCCGCCCGACCGGCGTCGCCAGCGCCGCGATCGCCTTCCTCGTCCCGGGGGAGGGGCAGGTCGGTCTGCTGGAGGGCTTCGACGGCGAGGCGGCCGTCCGGCGCGACCCGGCCGTGGTCGAGCTCACCCTCGCCGCGCCGGGGCGCGAGGTGCGGCCCGCCACCAGCAACAACGAGTACCTCGGTCACGTGATGACCGCCGACCCCGCCGGCGCCGGGGCCCGGCGGAGCGCCGAGCGGCTGCTCACCGGGCTGGCGCCGCGGTACGCCGGAGCGGCGGTCCCCGCATGACCGCCGCGCCGCACGACGACCCCCCGGCCCCGAGCACCCCGCCCGGTACGGCGCTGGAGCTGATCGCCGGGCGGGCCCGGGCCGGCGCGTACGGGCCCGACCCGGCCGGGCAGCGGATCGCCCTCGCCTTCACCACCGCCCAGGCCGTCCGGCACCCCGGCCGGGCCCGCGGCTACCGCAACGAGGTGCTCAGCCTGCGGCTCGGCGCCGCCGTCGGCTCCTGCGCGGTCGAACCCGGCGCACTGCCCGCCGACGCGCTCACCGACTGCGTCGGCGCCACCGTCGCCGAGCTGCTCGACCACCCGCTCACCCCCGTCCGGGTCGCCGCCCTCGACGCCTACCTGATGCACTGCCGCCCGCACGCCGGAGCCCCCGGTGCCCGCCCGGTCGTCGTCCCGGCCGGCGGCTCGCTGGAGAAGTCCCGGGCCCGCGCCCGCGCCGTCACCGGCCTGCTGCCGCTCGGGACGGTCCGCCGGGTGCTCGTCGTCGGCGTGGTCAACTCGCTGCTGGAACAACTGCGTTCGCGCGGCGTCGGCTACCTCCCGTGCGACCTCAAGGGCGGCACCACCGAGTGGGGCGAACCGGTGACGACCGACGCCCTCGCCGGGCTCGACGACTGCGACGCGATCCTCGCCTCCGGCATGACCCTGGGCAACGGCACCCTCGACCCGCTGCTCGACCACGCCCGCGCCACCGGCAAGCCGCTGGTGCTGTTCGCCCAGACCGGCAGCGCCGTCCTGCCCCGGCTGCTCGGCCGCGGGGTGAGCGCCGTCAGCGCCGAGCCCTACCCCTTCTTCTGGCTCGACGGCGGCCCCAGCACCCTCCACCTCCACACCGGCACCCTCCAGCTCCACACCACCACGCTCCACCCGCACACCGGCGCCCCGGCCGGCGGTGAAGCCCGGTGACCGCCCTGCTCGACCCGGCCGCCCTCGGCAACCCCGACCTGCTGCCGCTGCTCGGCCGCACCCCGCTCGCCCGGATCAGCACCCCGCTGCCGCACCCGCACCCCGGGTTCTGGGCCAAGCTCGAAGGCCTCGCGGCCGGCGGCATGAAGGCCCGCTCCGCCGTCGCCATGCTGCGCGGCGCCCACGCCCGCGGCGAACTCCGGCCCGGCGCCACGGTGGTGGAGTCCACCTCGGGCACCCTGGGCATCGGCCTGGCCTTCGCCGGGCAGGCCCTCGGCCACCCGGTCGTCCTGATCGGCGACGCCGAACTCGAACCGTCCATGCGGCAGTTGCTGCACTCCTACGGCGCCCGGCTGGAGCTGGTCGACCGGCCCGCGCGACACGGCGGCTGGCAGGCCGCCCGGCTGGCCCGACTGCACGCGGTGCTGGCCGGACTCCCCGACGCCTACTGGCCCGACCAGTACAACAACCCCGACAACGCGGCCGGCTACCGGGCGATGGCACACGAGCTGATCGCCGAACTCGACCACCTGGACGTGCTGGTGTGCAGCGTCGGCACCGGCGGCCACAGCGCCGGGCTCGCCGAACCGCTGCGGCGCCACTGGCCGGCCCTGCGGATCATCGGCGTCGACTCGGTCGGCTCGGCCATCTTCGGCCAGCCCGCCCGCCCCCGGCTGATGCGCGGCCTCGGCAGCTCCATCCACCCGCGCAACGTCGCCCACCAGGCCTTCGACGAGATCCACTGGGTCGGTCCGGCCGAGGCGGTCGACGCCTGCCGCCGACTGGCCCGCGGCGCCTTCGTCAGCGGCGGCTGGAGCACCGGCGCGGTCGCCCTCGTCGCGGCCTGGGCCGCCCGCGTCCACCCGGGCGCCACCGTCGCCACCGTCTTCCCCGACGGCCCGCACCGCTACCTCGGCACCGTCTACGACGACGCGTTCTGCCACCGGCACGGTCTCGACGCCGAGCACGCCGCACCGCGCCCGGTCGAGATCCCGCACCCCGCCGCCGCCGAGGTCACCGGCTGGGCCCGCTGCCGCACCGACCGCACCGACCGCACCCGGCGCACCGAGCGCACCCGCCGGACCGACCGGGCCGACCGGACCGGCCGCCCCGAGGAGGACCGATGAGGCTCGACGTCCGCACCACCCGGCTCCGGCTCAGCGAGCCGCTGCGGATCTCCCGCTCGGTCACCACCGAACGCGACGCCGTCCAGCTCGCCGTCCGCCACGGCGGACTGACCGGCCACGGCGAGGCCGTCAGCAGCGGCTACCTGCGGCTGCCCACCGACCTCATCCGACGCGAACTCCGCGCGCTGCGGCCCGGCCTCGAACGCCACCCGGACCCGGAGACCGCCCTGGTCGAACTCCGGCGCGGCGCCGCCCCGTTCAAGGAACTGCCGGCCGGAGTGCTGGCCGCCGTCGAGGCCGCCCTGCTCGACCTCGCCGGCAAGCGGGCCGGCGCGCCCGTCCACCGCCTCCTCGGCCGGCTCGCCCCCGTGGCCGCCGCGACCGCCCGCACCATCGGCATCGAGCCGCCCGCCCGCGCCGCCGCCCGGGCCGCCCGGCTCGCCGCCGACGGCTTCGCCGTGCTCAAGGTCAAGGCCGGCACGGCCGACCCCGCCGAGGACCTCGACCGGGTCCGGGCCGTCCGGGACGGCGCCCCCGGCGCCAGGCTGCTGCTCGACCCCAACGGCGCCTGGACACCGGAGCAGGCCCTCCGGCTGCTCCCCGCCTTCGCCGCGGCCGGCGTCGAGGCCGTCGAGCAGCCGGTCCCACCCGGCCGCCCCGCCCAACTCGCCGCCGTGGCCCGACACTCCCCGCTGCCGGTGATCGCCGACGAGGACGCCGTCGGCTACGAGGACGCCTGCCGGCTCGCCGGGCGGGTGCAGGGCGTGAACCTCAAGCTCGCCAAGTGCGGCGGCGTCCACCAGGTGCTGCGGATCCAGGCCGCCCTCCGGGGCAGCGGCACCGAGCTGATGCTCGGCTGCCTGGCCGCCAGCTCGCTCGGCATCGCCCCCGCCGTCCACCTCGCCGACCGGGCCCGCTGGATCGACCTGGACGGGCACCTGCTGCTCGCGCACGACCCCTGGCAGGGCATCGGCGGCGCCGACGGCACCGTCCGCACACCCGACCGGGCCGGGCTCGGCGTGCTCCCGGCCACCGCTCCCGCCACCGGCGGCCCGGCGGCCGGCCGGTGAGGACCCTGCGCCTGGTGCGGACCTTCCCGCTGCCCGTACGGCTGCTCCTGGTCAACCAGCTCGGCGTCAACACCGGCTTCTACCTGCTCGTCCCGTACCTGGCCGGCCACCTCCGGCACGACCTCGGGCACTCCGCGCTCGCCGTCGGCGCCGTGCTGGGGCTGCGCAACCTCAGCCAGCAGGGCCTGTTCATCCTCGGCGGCTCGGCCGCCGACCGGCTCGGCGCCCGCCGCGTCATCATCGCCGGCTGCGCGCTGCGCACCGCCGGCTTCGGCCTGTTCGCGTTCGGCGACTCGCTCACCCTGCTGCTGGCCGCCTCGGCGCTCAGCGGGCTGGCCGGCGCGCTGTTCAACCCGGCCGTGCGCACCTACCTCGCGCACGAGGCGGCCGGCCGGAAGGCCGAGGCGTTCGCCCTGTTCAACGTGTTCGCCACCACCGGTGCGCTGGCCGGCCCGCTGCTCGGCACCGCCCTGCTGCTGGTCGACTTCCGGGCCGCCGCACTCACCGCCGCCGGCGTCTTCGCCCTGCTCACCGCCGCCCAGGCGGCCGCCCTCCCCGAGCGGGCCGTCCCGCCACCGCCGCGCGGCGTGCTCGCCGACTGGCGCGAGGTCGCCGGGGACCGGCGGTTCCTCGCCTTCGCGTTCGCCGCGGTCGGCCTGTTCGGCCTGGAGAACCAGCTCTACCTGCTGCTGCCCGACGCCGCCCGCCGCGCCACCGGCTGGGAGGGCGCCGTCAGCCTGGTGTTCCTCACCAGTACCCTCGCCAACCTCACCCTCCAACTCCGCGTCACCACCGGGCTCCAGCGGCACGGTCCGCCCGCCCGGTGGCTGCCGGCCGGCCCGGCCGTCGCCGCCACCGGCTTCCTGCTCCCGCTCGTCCTCCCCGGGCTGCCGGGCGTCCTCGGCGGCGTGCTGCTGCTCCAACTCGGCCTGATGACCGCCCAGCCCTTCGTCCTCGCCCTGATCCCCGCCTTCGGCCGGCCCGACCTCACCGGGACGTACTACGGCCTGTACTACGTGGTCGCCGGGTCCGCCGCCGCGCTCGGCAGCACCGCCGTCGGGCACGCGATGGACGGCGCCGCCGCCGCGCCCTGGCTGCTCTGCGCCGGCCTCGGCCTGGGCTCCGCCGCCGCCCTGACCCGGCTGTACCGCACCGGGCGCCTCCCCGTCCCAGCCCCCGCCCGCCCCCTGCCCAGCGAGGCCCGATGACCGACCGACCCCCGCCCGCCGCCGGCGGCAACCTGCTCACCGACACCCCCGAACTGTACGAACTGCGCTTCCCCGACCCCGGGTTCACGGCCGCCCGGTGGGCCGAGTCGGTGCTCCGCGAACACCGCTGCGGGCCCGAGCTGCTCGACCTCGGCTGCGGCACCGGCCGGGACGCCGCCTGGCTGCACCGCGCCGCCGGGCGCGCGGTCACCGGCCTGGACAGCTCCGCGGCGATGATCGAGCACGCCCGCACCCACCACGCCGGGCCCGCGTACCACGTCGGCGACATGCGCGACTTCCGGCTCCCCGGTCGCTTCGACGCGGCGCTCTGCCTGGACAGCGCACTGCTCCACTGCCACACCAACGACGACCTCGACGCCGTGTTCGGCCGGCTCCGCCGTCACCTGCGCCCGGGCGGCCTGCTGGTCGCCGAGATGCGCAACGGCGCCTTCTTCCTCGGCCGCACCGAACTCCTCGACGCCCCGCGCACCGACACCGTCACCCGGGGCGGCACCACGCTCACCTCGCACACCACGCTCCGGATCGACCACGCCGCCCAACTCCTGCGCCGTACCCGGGTCTGGACCAGCGACGACGGCGCCCCGGCCGTCACCCAGCACTCCGCCTGGCGACTGCTCTTCCCGCAGGAACTGCGCTTCCTGCTCGCCGCCAACGGCTTCACCGTCCTCGCCCTCTACGACCGGCCCGGCCCGCGCACCGAACCGCCCTGGGCCGAGGGCGACCGTCCCGCCGACACCGCCGAGGGCGACCGGATCCACCTGGTCGCCCGGCTCGCCGGCTCGGCCAGCAAGGGCGCGTCCCGACAGCGGAGTTGACGTCATGACCGGCTGGACCGACCCGGCGTTCTCCGCCCGCCGGTGACGGGCCGTCGGACCGGTGCTCTAGGGTCGCGGACATGAACACCGCGACCGACCTGCCCGCCCCGGACGACCTCGCCGCCCTGGTCGACGTCCTGCTCGCCGACGACACCACCGGTGCCGACCGTGCCGCCGTGGCCGAGGCGGCCCGCGCGGCGTTCGGCGCCGAACGGCCCGGGCCGCTGCCCGACCACTGGTGGCTGGCCGTCCCGGGGGAAACCTACGAGGCGGCCTTCGAGGTGCTCGGCCTGCACGACCGGATACCGGTCACCGTGCGCTACGGGCTGGCCGCGCAGGGGCACGACGACAAGTACGCCCCGGAGGAGGTGTACCGCGTCTTCGTCACCCCCGAGTACGCCGGCTGGCGCCTGATCTACGCCGAGAGCCCGCTCCGGGAGTCCGTCTGGTGGCCGCACGAGGTGATCGAGCGGCTCAGCGCGGCCTGCGGCCGCGCCCAGGTCTACTTCCAGGACCCGCTCGCGGACGCGATGATCTGGGCCGCCGCCGAGCACGGCGCCGTGGTGCGCGGCTACTGGCGCTCCGGCGAGCCCGAGTGGACGGGCGAACCGCTGCCCTGGGAGGAGCGGCTCACGATCGACGACTTCGAGGACGAGGAGGAGTTCGCGGACACCTACCGCGAGCCCAACGCCTCGGAGGAGCAGGGCATCGGTACGGCCGCCGCCCGCCTCTCCGTCCACCCCGCCATGATCACGGCGGAGACCCCGGTCCGCGGCCACGGCTGGCTCGCCCTCACGGCGCCCGGCGCGGGCCACGGCGGCTTCGGGGGGACGCCGCGGCTCTGACCCGCGCCACGGCCGGGCCGCGGCCGCAGGGCGGGCCCGGCACCGCGCAGCCTGCCGCCCGCGCGCCGTGCCGCGCCCCGACGGGGTTCGGCGCGCTGGGCCGGGTCCGACACGTCCCGCCGGGCGCGCGACGCTCCTCCAGCCTCCGGCCGGGAGGGGGCCCCGGCCGGGGGCGTGCCCCCAGCCTCCGCCTTGCGATGCACGCACCCCGACGCCGCGCGCTGATCCGACGCGAAGTGTCGGACACGCCCTAGGCTGAAGTCCGCCCGGGCGGCCGGTCGGCCGTGGGAGTCGGGAGGGGCCCGGCGGCCGGGGGCGAGGAGGTGCGCGATGGGCGGCGGTGAGACCGCGAAGGTCCGCTGCGTGGCGGCCGTTCCGTGCTGGGTGAGCCTGATGGCGCGCGATCTCGACGCGGCGAAGGCGTTCTACGGGCCGCTGCTGGGCTGGGACTTCGAGCCCGGGCCGGACCGCTTCGGCCCGTACGTGCACGCGGTGGCCGGTGGCGAGGCCGTGGCGGGGCTGGGCGTCGCGAGCGGCGGCCTGGCCATCCCGGTGTCGTGGACCGCCTACTTCGGCACCGAGAGCGCGGACGAGGCCGCCGATGCGGTGCGTGAGCGCGGCGCCACGCTCGCGGTCGGCCCGCTGCCCTTCGACGAGGGCCGGATGGCGCTCGCCGCCGACCCCGCGGGGGCGGTGTTCGGCATCTGGGAGGGCCCGCTGGGCCGGGCCCGGCGGCTGGACCTGCCCGGCGCGCCGGTGTGGATCGAGCTCCGCACGCCGGACCCGTTCGCGGCGGCGCTGTTCTACGGCGCGGTGTTCCGCTGGGACGGCCGCGACCCGGAGCGCTTCGAGGTCAACTGGGAGCACGACCGGGTGGTGCTGCGGGCGGAGGGACACAGCGTGGCCGCGCTCGCCAAGGAGCAGGCCGGCGGCCCGGCGGGCATGCCGCCGCACTGGGAGGTGTCGTTCTCGGTGCCGGACACCGACGCGTCGCTGGCCCTGGCGGAGGAGCTCGGCGGCTCGGCGGTGGGGCCGGCCTTCGACTCGCCGTACGGGCGGGTGGCCCGGCTGCAGGACCCGGAGGGCGGGCGCTTCGCGGTGATCAGCAAGAAGAGCTGAGCCGGCGGGGGCCGCCGGACACACGCCACGGTCCGGCGGCGCCTACGGTCCGGCGCCGCCCACGGTCCCGGCCTCCGCGACCGCCGCGCGCTCGGCCCGCAGCCGGTCGCCGAGCGCGGCGCGGGCGTCGGCCGGCAGGGCCTTCCGCGCGGCGGGGAAGACCTGCTCCTCCTCCGTCGCCAGGTGCCGCCGGACGAGCTCGGCCAGCCCCTGGTACAGCGTGTCGAAGGCGGCCTCGCCGGGGCCGAGGCCCTGCAGGTCGGAGAGGTACTGGCCGATCGCGAGGTGCTCGTGGATGCTCGTGAACACCAGCGCCCCGCCGCCCGCCACGTCGTGCTGGACGACCGGGAAGAGGTGTTCCTCCTCGGCGGCGCAGTGGCTGAACAGCAGGTCGGTGAGCTGGGCCAGCAGCTCCCCGCGCTCGGGCGCGCCGTCCGGGGCGGCGTCGATCCGGGCGAGCAGCTCCGTCACCGCCCGGTGGTCGGCGGTGAACTCGCCGAGGATGTCCGGCCTGCGGCTCATGGCACACCCGCCTCTCGTCCGGTGCTCCCCCCGACACCTCCAGTATCCGGCGTCACGGGTGCGTTCCGCCGACGGGCACGGTATCGGCGCAGGTCAGGAGCGATCTGCCGGAAGCCGGGGCCCGGCGCCAGGCCTTCGCCCTGCGCCGGCCGAGCGGTCGCGACGCCGCTCCGCTGCCGGTCGCGACGCCGCCCCGCTGCCCGTCGCGACGCCGGCCTCAGGGCCGGTCGCGGCGCCCGGTGAGGGCGAGCAGCCGGGTCTGCGGGCTCGCGTCGTCCGGCACGGGCAGCGGCGGATCGAACAGGCCGCTGCCCGAGAGGTCGCCGTAGCCCGCGTACTCGCCGAGCGCGAACTCGACCAGCCCGGCCGGCAGCCGGGCGCGGCGGCCGATCCCCTCGGCGAGGTCCCAGGTGTGCACGACGGCGTCCGCGGTCAGCTGGTCCAGGTAGTACTGCCCGGAGACGTCGCCGAACGACAGGTGGACGGTGAGCTCGGTCGCGCCGGGCACCTCGAACGCGGTGCGGGCGGCCTCGGCGGCGACCGTCCAGGCGGCGGCCGGGTCGCTGCCGAGCACGTCGCCGTCGAAGCGGCTGCCGACCTCGGAGACGGTCGAGCCCTTCAGCAGCTCGGGGACCCAGAGCTGTTCGGCGGTGAGGTGGTTGACCAGGTCGCGGACCGACCAGTCGGCGCACGGTGTCGGCGCGTCCCACTGCGCGGGTTTGACCAGCCGGACCCGCTCGCCGAACGCGGCCAGCGCCTCGGCGTACGGCGTGCCCGGCCGGGCGTCCCGACGGTGTTCCCTGCGATGAGCCATACCTCCACCCTGCCTCCGGCCCCACCCGCCCGCGACTCGCCGTCGTCGCCACCGCCCCGACGCGCCCGCCACTCCGCAAGTTGTTCAAATTCGAACCTCCGGGTACGGTCGAAGAGCGCCGGTTCGAATTTGAACGACCGAGCGCGGCCATCCCTCATCCCTCCGACCGACCCCGATCGATGGAGACGCGCATGCCGAGCACCAGCCCGAGCACGACCGCCCCCACCACCACCACCGTCCGCCCGGGCCGGGTGACCCCCGGGTCCGCGACGACCTCCCCGCACGCCTACGACGCCGGCCTGCTCCTGCTGCGCCTCGCCCTCGGCCTGACGATGGCCGCGCACGGCAGCCAGAAGCTGTTCGGCTGGTTCGGCGGCGGTGGCATCGACGGCACCGGTCAGTTCTTCACCATGAGCGGCTACCCGGCCGGCGACGCCATGGCCGTGGTGGCCGGCCTCACCGAGACCCTCGGCGGACTGGCCCTGGCGGTCGGCCTGCTGACCCCGCTGGCCGGTGCCGCGATCGTGGGCACCATGGTCAACGCGCTCGCCGTCACCTGGGGCGGCGGCTTCTTCGCCCCCAAGGGCAGCGAGTACGAGCTGCTGCTCACCGCCGCCGCCGCCGCGCTGGCCCTGACCGGGCCGGGCCGCTACGCCGTGGACCGTTTCCTGCCGGTCCTGCGCGCCCACCGGCTCGCGTACGGCGCGGCCGCCGTCGTGGTCGGCCTGGTGACGGCGGGCGTCATCCTGATGCTGCGCAAGTGAGCCGCCCCGGTCCCCGGGCTCGCGAAGGGGCCGCCGTCCGACCGGCGGCCCCTTCGCGTGCGTGCGTGCCGGCCGGCCCGATCGGCCATCCCGTGAGGGAGGTTGGCCGGCGTCCGGCCGAACTGCCCGGCCGTGGGCGGCCGTTCGCCGCCCGGCCGTCCCCGCCTCCGTGACCCGCCGCGTTCCGCCGACTTCGGCCGGGCCCGCCGAAGTCGACCCGTCCCCGGGGCTTCCGCCGCCATGTGATGTATGCCATGGTACATGTCACACTCCCCACCGTGTGCTCGGCGGAGCCGCCCGCGCGGCCTCGTCGCAACGGTCCTCACCCCCACACGGCCGCACCCCCACGCGGCCGCCGAAGGCCCGGAGGCCCCCACGTGAGAACCGCACGCCCTTTGTCACGGATGGCACCATTGCCGCACCTGGCAAGGCTGTTGACGATCGCCCTGGCGCTGCTGCTGGCGGTCGGACTGTTCGCCCCGCGCAGCCAGGCCGCCCCCGTCCCGGCTTCGCCGCAGCCCGGCGGCTCCGCCCCCGCGGCCCCCACCGACCCGGGCCCGCAGCCCGGCTCCGGCACCGCTCCGGAGGAACACGGCAAGAACCGGCCGGTCCCCGCCCGTGACCGCGCCCCGCTCTCGGCCACCGCGCCCACCGAAGGCGCCGGAGCGTCCGCGAACGCCAAGGCCGTCGGGCAGCCGGCCCCGGCCGCAACGGCCGCCACCTGCACCGTCGGTGACTTCACCGGCCGCACCGGCAGCGCGCTCGTCCAGCAGATCACGTCGGTGGACCTCGGCTGCGTCAACGGGCTCTTCAGCCTCACCGGCACCGACGCCGCGGGCGCGTTCCGCGAGTCCCAGATGGTCACGGTGGCCGACGCCCTGCGCGACTCCGCCACGACCTACCCGGGCAACAACACGGCCGCCATCGGCCAGTTGGTGCTCTACCTGCGGGCCGGCTACTTCGTCCAGTGGTACCACCCCGCCGACGTGGGCAGCTACGGCACCGCCCTGCAGACCTCGATCCGCGGCGCGCTGGACGCCTTCTTCGCCAACCCGCACTCCCGTGACGTCACGTCGGACAACGCCGGCACGCTCGGCGAGGCCGTCGTCCTGATCGACAGCGCGCAGGAGAACGCCCGCTACCTGTACGTGGTCAAGCGCATGCTGGCCGACTACGACAGCGCCACCCACAACCCGGCCGGGATGGGGAACGCGCTGAACGGCGTCTTCACCGTCCTCTGGCGGGGCCACCAGCTCCCGGCGTTCGTCACCGCGGTGCAGGCCGACCCGAGCGTGCTGGACTCGCTGTACGCCTTCGCCACCGCCAACAACGCCCAACTCGGCGGCGACTACACCTTCCTGGTGTACAACGCCGCCCGCGAGCTGGGCCGCTTCCTGCAGTACGCGCCGCTGCAGGCCAAGGCCCGGCCGCTGGCCAAGGGCCTGGCCGACCAGTCCTCGCCGGCCGGCCGCACCGCCTACCAGTGGTCCGCCGTCGCCGAGATGGTCGACGCCCACGACGCGGGCAACTGCTCGTACTACGGCACCTGTGACGCCGCCAACCGGCTCAAGGCGGCCAACCTGACGGTGACCCACACCTGCAGCCCGAGCATCCGGATCCTCGCCCAGGCCCTGGACCAGACCCAGCTGACCGCCGCCTGCTCCAGCCTGACCGGCCAGGACGCGTTCTTCCACGCGGTGGCCAAGGACGGCGGCCCGGTCGCCGACGACCGGAACACCACCATCGAGGTCGTGGTCTTCCACTCCCGGTTCGACTACGGGGTGTTCGCCGCGATGATCTACGGCATCAACACCAACAACGGCGGCATGTACCTGGAGGGCAACCCGGCCGCCGCCGGAAACCAGCCGCGCTTCCTCGCCTACGAGGCCGAGTGGGCGCGCCCGGACTTCCAGATCTGGAACCTCAACCACGAGTACACCCACTACCTCGACGGCCGGTTCGACATGTACGGCGACTTCAACGCCGGCATGGTGACGCCGACCGTCTGGTGGGTCGAGGGCTTCGCCGAGTACGTGTCCTACTCCTACCGCAAGGTGACGTACGACGCCGCGATGACCGCCGCCGGCCGCCACACCTACCGGCTGAGCACGCTCTTCGACACCACGTACGACAACGCGGACACCGAGCGGGTCTACCGCTGGGGGTACCTGGCCGTCCGCTTCATGCTGGAGCAGCACCGGGCGGACATGGACGCGGTGCTCGCCAAGTACCGCGCCGGCGACTGGAACGGCGCCCGGGCGTACCTGACCTCCACCATCGGCACCCGCTACGACGCCGCCTTCGACGCCTGGCTGACCGCGTGCGCCAACGGCTCCTGCCCCACCGGCACCACCCCGCCCGGCAACCGGCCGCCCACGGCCGCCTTCACCACCGCCGTCGGCGAGCTGGCCGTCACCTTCGTCGACCGGTCGACCGACCCGGACGGCAGGATCGTGGCCCGCGCCTGGGACTTCGGTGACGGCACCACCTCGACCAACGCCAACCCGACCAAGTGGTACACCGCGGCCGGCACCTACACCGTCACCCTCACCGTGACCGACGACAAGGGCGCCACCGCGAGCACCAGGCAGAACGTGACCGTCGCGCGGCTGCCGGAGTGCTCGGGCGCCGACACCCGGCAGCTCGACCGGAACTGCCGGCGCGGCAACGTCGCCGCGGCCACCGGCGACTACGCCCACTTCTACCTGTACGTCCCGGCCGGGACCAAGCAGCTGAAGGTGAGCAGCACCGGCGGAACGGGCAACGCGGACCTCTACTACAACAAGAGCAGCTGGGCGTACACCAACGCCTACACCAGCCGTTCCACCAACCAGGGCAGCAACACCGAGACCCTGACCGTCACCAACCCGCCCGCCGGCTACGTCTACTTCAGCCTGTACGCCCAGCAGGGCTTCAGCGGGGTGGACATCAAGGCCGAGTACTGAGCCGGAAGGGCCGGGCACCCCGGCGGAGCGCACCCGCGCCCCGCCGGGGTGCCCCGCGTCCGGGGGCTCACGCGCCGATCCGCACCAGCGCCAGCGTGATGTTGTCCGGTCCGCCCGCCTCGATCGCGGCCTTCCAGAGCTCGAACGCGGCCCGCCCGTCGGCCCGGTCCACGTCGTCGCCGGTGCGCGCCAGGACCTCGGACAGCTCCTCCTCCGGGACCGGGTCGGTCAGCCCGTCGCTGCACACCAGGTACCGGTCGCCGACCCCGAGCGGGGCGGTGCGGACGTGCGGTTCGACGGAGGTCGGTCCGAACGAGCCGCCCAGCGTCTGGGTGACCAGCGAGGTGGTGCGCCGCCCGGGGGCCGGGGGAGGGCTGTCGTCCACGCTGATCCGGCGCAGCCCGTCCTCGGCGATCCGGTAGACCCGGCTGTCGCCCACGTTGAACACCACGGCCCGCTCGGGCAGCAGCACCACGCCCGCGACCGTGGTGCCCATCGCGGCGAGCTCGGGATCGCCGGCCGCGTGGGCGTGCACGGAGCGGTTGCAGAGCTGGAGGACCTCCCGGACGGCCTCCTCGCCGTCCAGGGCGGGGCCGGCGGCGGCCAGCTCGCGGGCGACCAGCGCGCTCGCGACCTCGCCGCCCGGGTGTCCGCCGAGGCCGTCCGCCACGGCGACCACGCAGGGCACGCCGAGCGGGAACAGCAGGGTCTGCGGGTTGGTGGTCACGGTCGCGCAGAGGGTCCACGGCCCGACCGTCAGGCTGTCCTCGTTGTGCTCCCGCACCAGGCCCTCGTGGCTCAGCGCGCTCACCGAGATGTAGGCCGCCATCGGCTCGCCGCCCTTCCGGAGCTCCCTTCCATTGTCGGCGGGAATAGCGAGGCGCAACCGGGTGCTAAGGTGGTTGAAAGTTTGACGATCTGGCCCGGAGCCCCGGGCCCGCCAGGAGTGTGGTGAGCAGCATGCAGTTCGGAATCTTCACCGTCGGCGACGTCACCCCCGACCCCACGACCGGCCGCACCCCGACCGAGCACGAGCGGATCAAGGCGATGGTGGCCATCGCCCGCAAGGCCGAGGAGGTCGGCCTGGACGTCTTCGCGACCGGCGAGCACCACAACCCGCCGTTCGTGCCGTCCTCGCCGACGACCATGCTCGGCTACATCGCCGCGCAGACCGACCGCATCATCCTCTCCACCTCGACCACGCTGATCACCACCAACGACCCGGTGAAGATCGCCGAGGACTTCGCGATGCTCCAGCACCTCGCCGAGGGGCGGGTGGACCTCATGATGGGCCGCGGCAACACCGGCCCGGTGTACCCGTGGTTCGGCCAGGACATCCGCCAGGGCATCCCGCTCGCGATCGAGAACTACGCGCTGCTGCACCAGCTCTGGCGCGAGGACGTGGTGGACTGGCAGGGCCGCTTCCGCACCCCGCTGCAGTCCTTCACCGCCACCCCGCGCCCGCTGGACGGCGTCCCGCCGTTCGTCTGGCACGGCTCGATCCGCAGCCCGGAGATCGCCGAGCAGGCCGCCTACTACGGGGACGGCTTCTTCGCGAACAACATCTTCTGGCCCAAGGAGCACTTCCAGAAGCTGATCGAGCTCTACCGCGCCCGCTACGCCCACTACGGCCACGGCACGCCGGAGCAGGCGTACGTCGGCCTCGGCGGGCAGGTGTTCATGCGGAAGAACTCGCAGGACGCGGTGCGCGAGTTCCGGCCGTACTTCGACAACGCGCCGGTCTACGGTCACGGGCCCTCGCTGGAGGAGTTCACCGAGCAGACCCCGCTGACCGTGGGCAGCCCGCAGGAGGTCATCGAGAAGACGCTGACCTTCCGCGAGTCCTTCGGCGACTACCAGCGCCAGCTGTTCCTGATGGACCACGCGGGCCTGCCGCTGAAGACCGTGCTGGAGCAGCTGGACCTGCTCGGCGAGGAGGTCGTGCCGGTGCTGCGCGAGGAGTTCGCCAAGGGCCGGCCGGCCGGGGTCCCGGACGGGCCGACGCACGCGGCCCGGGTCGCCGCGGCCGGGGACGAGAAGGCGCAGGAGAAGGCTCACGAGAAGGTGGAGGTGGCCAAGTGACCGCGTTCAAGCTGGTGGTGGTGAGTGCCGGACTGAGCGAGCCGTCCTCGACGCGCCTGCTCGCCGACCGGCTCACCGAGTCGACGGTCCGTCAGCTCGGCGCGTCCGGGCGGGCGGTGGACGTCACGGTGGTCGAACTGCGCGACCTGGCCACGGAGGTGGCGAACAACTTCGTCACCGGCTTCCCCGGCGCCGCGTTGCGCGAGGCGGTCCGGGCGGTGACGGAGGCGGACGCGCTGATCGCGGTGACGCCGATCTTCACCGCCTCGTACAGCGGCCTGTTCAAGTCCTTCTTCGACGTGATCGACCACGACGCCCTCACCGGCAAGCCGGTGCTGATCGCCGCCACCGGCGGCACCCCGCGGCACTCGCTCGCCCTGGAGCACGCCGTGCGGCCGCTGTTCAGCTACCTGCGCGCGGTGGTCGTGCCGACCGCGGTCTACGCGGCCACCGACGACTGGGGCGCCGCGGGGGACCGGCACACCGACGGTCTCCCGGGCCGGATCGACCGGGCGGCCGGCGAGCTGGCCGGGCTGCTGGAGGGCCGCGGCCCGGCGGCGCCCGGACTGCCGGAGCAGGTGGTGCCGTTCGCCGAGCAGCTGGCGGCCCTGCGGGTCTGAGCCCGGGGGCGCCGGGGGGCGACAGCAGTCGCCGGCGGGTGCCGGCGGACGCGGGAAGGGGCGGGTCCGGTGCGGGCCCGCCCCTTCGGCGTACCCGCGGGCCTCACGCCTCCCGCGCGTCGTACGCGGCGCGGGCGGCCGCGCTGATCCCGCGCGACGAGCCCGCCGCCCGGCGGCCGGGCGAGCGCTTCGACCTGGCCGGCGCCGTCACCGTGACCGGCGCGATGCTGCTGCTGGTGTACGGCGTGGTCCGGCTCGGCGAGCCGGGCGCCGCGGCGGGCTGGACGGCGGCCGCGCTGGCGGGCGGGGCGGCGCTGCTGGCGGCCTTCGCGGCGGTCGAGCGGCGCTCGGCCGCGCCGCTGGTCCGGCTCGGCCTGCTGCGCTCCGGCGCCCTGCTGCGGGCCAATCTCGGGGCGATGCTCTTCGCCGGCTCGTTCTTCGGCTTCCAGTTCGTGGTCACCCTGTACCTGCAGGACCTGCGCGGCTGGACGTCGCTGCAGACCGGCCTGGCGCTGCTCGCGGTGGGCGTGGACGCGGTGCTGGCGCCGACCCTCACGCCGCGGCTGGTGGAGCGGTTCGGCAACACCCGGGTGATCCTGGGCGGCTTCTGCCTGGCGGCGGTCTCGTACGGGCTGTTCCTGCCGGTCGGGCCGGACTGGTCGTACCCGATGTTCCCGACCATGCTGCTGACCGGGCTGGCCTTCGCCCTCGCCTACGGGCCGCTGACCATCGCGGCCACCGAGGGCGTCGCCGAGGAGGAGCAGGGCCTGGCCGGCGGGCTGCTCAACAGCTCCTTCCAGTTCGGTGCGGCGCTCGGCCTCTCGGTGGTGACGGCGGTGACCCTGGCCGCGCTCGGGTCCGGCGCGGACGAGCTGGGCGGCTTCCGGGCGGCGCTGGTGGTGCCGGTCGCGGCGGTGCTGCTGGGCGCGCTGGTCACCGCCCCGGGCCTGCGTCGGCCGCCGACCGCCGGCCGGGCCCGAGTCCCCCGTCGCCGGCAGCGCCCCCACTGACGGCCCCCACCACTGACCGGCCCACCGACGACGGTCCCCGGCGCTGCCACGCTCCGCCGGGGGCCGTCGGCGCGTGTTGGCCGTGCCACCGTGTCCGCTCTGCGGTGTAATCGTGCGCATGATCGGATTTCTGCTGATCCACCCCGTCCCGCCGTCCCGGGAGTCCTGAGGTGGAGTCCGCGCCCGACGTCCCCGGGAGCGCTCCGCCGCCGCAGCCGCAGGACGTGCTGACCCCGCTCACCGGCGCCGCCGTCTTCCTGGTGCTCACCATCGACCCCGGCGGCGAGCAGGCCGTCCGTGACCTGCTGCCCGACCTGGCCGGCCTACGGCGCTCGGTCGGCTTCCGCGTCCCGGACGGCGGACTCGCCTGCGTCATCGGCATCGGCTCGGACGCCTGGGACCGGCTCTTCGCCGGCCCGAGGCCCGCCGGACTGCACCCCTTCCGGGAGGTGGCCGGCGACCGCCACCGGGCCCCGGCCACCCCCGGCGACCTGCTGTTCCACCTCCGGGCCACCCGTTTGGACCTCTGCTTCGAACTGGCCGGCCTGCTGACCCGTCGGCTGGCCGGTGCCGTCACCGTGGTGGACTCGGCGGAGGGCTTCCGCTACTTCGACAACCGCGACCTGCTCGGCTTCGTCGACGGCACCGAGAACCCCGAGGGCCGGGCGGCGGCCGCCGCCGTGCTCGTCGGGCCGGAGGACCGGGAGTTCGCCGGCGGCAGCTACGTCATCGTGCAGAAGTACCTGCACGACCTCGACGCCTGGAACGCCCTCCCGGTGGAGCAGCAGGAACGGGCCGTCGGCCGCACCAAGCTCGACGACGTCGAGCTGGACGACGCGGTGCGGCCGCCCGACTCGCACGTCGCGCTCACGAGCGTCACCGGCCCGGACGGCGAGGAGCGGCAGATCATGCGCTTCAACATGCCGTTCGGCTCCTTCGCGGGGAAGGGCGAGTTCGGGACGTACTTCATCGGCTACGCCGCCACCCCCGAGGTGACCGAGGAGATGCTGCGGAACATGTTCGTCGGGCGCCCGCCGGGCCGGTACGACCGGCTGCTCGACTTCTCCACCGCCGTCACCGGGTCGCTCTTCCACGTGCCGACCGCCGATTTCCTGGACGCCCCGCCGCCGGCGCCGTCCGCCGCCCCGGCCGCGCTGGAGAACGCCGTTCCCACCCCCGTGTCCGACGGCTCGCTCGCCATCGGCAGTCTGAGGAGGACCCCCGCACGATGAGCAACCTGCACCGCGACCTGGCCCCCGTCTCCGCCGCCGCCTGGGCGGAGATCGAGGCGGAGGCCCGGCAGACCTTCGAGCTCCACGTCGCCGGGCGCCGCGTGGTCGACCTGAACGGCCCCGGGGGTGCCGGGCTCGCCGCCGTCGGCACCGGCCACCTGACCCCGGTCGACCCGCCCGCCGAGGGCGTCCTCGCCCACGCCCGCGAGGCCCGGCCGCTGGTGGAGCTGCGCGTCCCCTTCACCGTGGACCGGGCCGCCGTGGACGACGTCGAGCGCGGCTCCCGGGACTCCGACTGGCAGCCCGTCAAGGACGCGGCCCGCACCCTCGCCCTCGCCGAGGACCGCGCGATCTTCGAGGGCTACCGGGCCGCCGCCATCGAGGGCATCCGGGCCGGCGCCACCAACCCGCCCATCCCGCTGCCCGCCGACGTGCGGGAGTACCCGACCACGGTCAGCCAGGCCCTCACCGCCCTGCGGCTGGCCGGCGTCGGCGGCCCGTACTCGCTGCTGCTCGGCGCCGACCCGTTCACCGCGGTCAGCGAGACCAGCGACCACGGCCACCCCGTCGCCGCGCACATCGCCCGGCTGCTGGACGGCGAGATCATCTGGGCCCCCGCGATCGAGGGCGCCTACCTGCTCTCCGCCCGGGGCGGCGACTTCGAGCTCTTCCTCGGCCAGGACGTCTCGGTCGGCTACCTCGCCCACGACGCCGGGTCGGTCTCGCTCTACCTGCAGGAGTCGATGACCTTCCGCCTCTACACGGGCGAGGCGGCCGTCGTGCTGGGCGGCCGCTGAGGCCTCCTGCGGCCGAAGGGTACTGAGTTCCTTTACCAGGGGTACTGAGTGCCGTATTCTCTCCGGAGAGCCTCTGACGCCAGTCGAAGAGAGCCGACACGGCATGCCGGTCCAGGTGGCGCTTGCTGCTCGCAGGGCGCGGCCGGCCCGGACTTGGCACTCAGTACCCTCGGCATGACCTGAGGCCATGGACCAGTGCACCCGTACAGGAGAACCGCTCATGAGCTTGAGGATCGTTGTCTGTGTGAAGTACGTGCCGGACGCGACGGGTGACCGTCGTTTCGCGGACGACCACACCACCGACCGGGAGGGCGTG
>NZ_JBHXTG010000058.1:0-61104 GCF_042677465.1 Kitasatospora sp. NPDC127111 | reverse complement strand
CGACGCTGACCAGCGACAGGTCCGCTTTCCCCTGGCGGGCGGCCTCGGCGATCAGGCCCTCCAGCAGCGCGGTGAAGACGCCGGCGTCCCGCCAGGCCCGGAACCGGCCGTAGACGGTCGGCCAGGGACCGAACTCGGAAGGCATCTCCCGCCACTGTGCGCTGGAGCGGAACCGCCAGATCACTCCCTCGAACTGTTCCCGCAGCCGCTCGGGGTACGGGCCGAACCTGCCGACCGGCAGAAACGGCTCGATCAACATCCACTGCTCATCGGTGAGTTGCCTACGCGTCACGACACACAGTCGTACTGGGTTCTGCCCTCGAATGAGGGCAGAACCCAGAGACTGATCACAACATCACACAGGCCCTAGAGCTCGTAGTCCTGGGCCGGTTCCTCACCCTCGATGGGAGCTCGGGCAACGTCGGAGGCGCCTTCGCCGGCACTATCCGGACGCGGCGCCGACTTCTGAGGGCGTTCTCCAGGAGATCCCCCTGGCCGACCAGCCGGCAGGAGCTGTGATCCAGCGCTCCAACGACTTCTGACGAAATGCGCTGTGCGTGGCTCCACCTGGCGAGGCGACCCGCGTCCTCCCATCAAAGAGCAACCGATCGGTTGCGCAATGAGCCCGGGACGTGCAACCTTTAGGTGGCACATCCCGGCGAGGAGAGTGAGGCTGCAGTGATCCCTGACGCGATCGAGCGGACCATCGTGATCAACGCTCCAGTGGAGCGGGTCTGGTCCGTGTTGACCCAACCCGCCTTTCTCGGAAGCTGGTTCGGCAACGGGGAGGCGGTCAAGATCGAGCTGCGGCCCGGCGGCCTCCTGGTTTTCGACCACGGCGTTCACGGCGTCATTCCGGCGCGGATCGAGACGGTGGAGCCGCCGCGCGTCTTCTCCTGGTGGTGGTCCCAGGGTGCCGCCGGCGAGGAGCCGGACGACACCAACGCCACCCTGGTCGAGTTCACGCTGGCCGAGGACGGCTCCCCGGGACGCACCCGGCTCACCATGATCGAGAGCGGTTTCTCGCGGCTCGGGCTCCCCAACGACGTGGTATCCGAGCGGTACCGCGCGAACAGCGGGAACTGGCCCGGCAAACTCGATCAGCTGCGCGCGGGCTGCGAACAGACCGGGGCATGACCAGCGCGGCCGGGGCCGGTCAGGCTCCCGAGGACGTTCTGGTGGCGCTGGCCGACCCGACCCGGCGTGAGGTGCTCGCGATCATCGTTCGCGAAGGTGGCGCCACCTCAACCTCTCTGGCCGCGAGTCTTCCTGTCACCCGCCAGGCGGTGGCCAAGCACTTGGCCGTCCTGGAGCATGCCGGGCTGGTCCACCCCCACCGGATCGGACGCGAAGTCCGGTACGAAGCCGATCTGCGACCGCTGAAGCGCACGAGGCAGTGGATGGACGCTCTCACCGCCGCGTGGGAACACCGCCTCAGCGCGATCAAGGACCTGGCGGAAGGAAGCAGCACGCCCTGACCCGGTGATGGCGCCTCACGAGGACCGCGCGGAGGGCGACGAGTGGCAGCTGATCGTCGCGGACAACACCGTGACCACGGTGGAGCCGGAACGCGGCTGGGTCTGCGAGGGCTGCCGGCGGCTCGTCGGGAGCGAGGACGCCGTCTGCCGCGCCGGGGCGGAGACCTGGCCGGTCTGGCTGCCCCGCGTACCGCCGGCCGGCGGACCGTCACCGGCGCCGGCTCCGTAGCCGACGACGAGGGCTCCGGCGGGCTCAGGCGTGGGCGCGGGCCCTGCGGAGCAGGTAGGCGCCGGAGGCTGCGGCGAGTACGGCCATGCAGGCGGCGAAGACCAGGCCGGCGTCGGCGAGGCCCAGTGGTTCGCTGAGCACGCCGACGCCGATGACCGGGATCGAGATGCCGAAGTAGGCGACCACGAAGAGGGCGGAGAGGGCGCCGCCGCGGTGCTCGGCGGGAGCGGCGGCCGCGACCTCGCCCACCGCGCCGCGCAGGCCCATGCCCTGGCCCGCGCCGCCCACGAGGGCGCTGAGCACCAGCGGGGGCAGGGTGGTCGACACGAGGGAGACGGCGAGCAGGGCCAGTCCGGCGATGAGCACCAGGCAGCCGAGCGGGATGGCCCGCGCACTGCCGAGCCGGGGCACCAGGAGCTGGCCGAGGGTGGAGGAGAAGAAGGCCGTGAACACGAGGAGGCCGACCGCCGCGTGGTTGTGGATGCCCAGGTCCTCGGCGAGGAAGGCGGGGCTGACCGAGGTGAACACGCCCAGCAGGGAGAACCCGGCGAAGGCGGCGATCCCCGCCGGGACGAACACCCCGCGCACCTCGGGCGGCAGCGTGGGCCGCTGGGGCCGGGCGGTGCGCAGCGGGCGGGCGTCGGGGACGGTCTCCGGCAGGAACCAGGTGACGGTGAACGACGCGGCGAGCAGGACCAGGTGCACGACGAACGGCAGGACCAGGGGGTCGGGCGCGTACTCGGCGAGCAGGCCGGACAGCAGGGGTCCGCAGCCCAGGCCGCCCATGTTGGCGGCGGTCGCGACGAATCCGGCGCGGGCCCGCCTTCCGGGCGGGGCGAGCTCCAGCACGTACGCGGTGGCGGTGCCGGTGAACAGGCCTGCCGACAGGCCGGACAGCAGCCGGCCCAGGCAGAGCAGCGGCAGGCCCCCTTCGGCGAGGAAGGCGACGGCGCTGCCGGCCGCGAGCGCGAGTCCGCAGAGCAGGACGGGCCGGCGTCCGACGGAGTCGGAGACGTTGCCGACGAGCAGCAGGACGCCGATGACGCCGAAGGCGTAGACGGCGAACACGACCGTCACCATCAGTTCGGAGAAGCCGATCTCCTCCTGGTACAGCCCGTAGAGCGGGGTGGGCAGGGTGGTGCCCGCCATGCAGACGGCGAAGGCGGCGGCGGCTCCGAGGTAGGCCGTGCGGCCCGCGGTGGCAGGCCGACCGGTCCGGCGATCAGTCATCCGACCACCGTAGGCACGCGGCGCTTCCCGGCCTGGCCCCGGCAGGGCCGCCTGCGCCGGATGGCCGCGCTCCGCCAGCCCGGGGGAGGGCTTCGGGGACGGGCGCCGCGTCCGGGCCGCGCCGGCATCTCGGGGCGGGAGCCCCCTGGCGGCCCCCGGAGCCCCGCGCGCCCCGGCCGCCTGCTCCGTCCGGATGGACGCCCGGCGCGGCGTGTGCCGCCCCCGCGGGACCACCTGGCTACTGTCGAGGTCCGTCCGCCCGCACCTCGGGAGAGCGATGCCGAAGGACCGTACTCTCCGCTCACCCTGGCTGGGCACCGCCGTGGGGTTCTGCCTGCTCGCGTCCGTCCTGACGGGCTGTGGGAGCAGCGGCCAGGGCGGGCCGGTGACGCTGAACTGGTACAACTTCCCCGACGACTCCGGGGCGCTGCAGGAGGCCGCCGACCGTTGCGGCCGGCAGTCCGGCGGCCGGTACTCCGTCAAGTACAACAAGCTGCCGCGCGGCGCCGACGGCCAGCGGCAGCAGCTCGTGCGCCGGATGGCCGCGCACGACGCGGGGGTGGACATCCTCGGCCTGGACGTCACCTGGCCGGCCGAGTTCGCCGAGGCCGGGTGGATCCGGGAGTGGACCGGGCCGAGCAAGGACCAGGCCGTGGCCGACACGCTCACGGCGGCGGTGCGGACCGCGACCTGGCAGGGGCGGCTGTACGCGGCACCCTACAACTCCAACACGCAGCTGCTCTGGTACCGGGACGACCTGGTGCCCACCCCGCCGAAGACCTGGGCGGAGATGCTGGCCCAGGCGGACGCGCTGGCGAAGCAGGGCAAGCCGCACTACGTCGAGATCCAGGGCGCCCAGTACGAGGGGCTGACGGTCTGGTTCAACACCCTGGTCACCAGCGCGGGCGGTGCCATCCTGACGCCGGACGCGCAGGCTCCCTCGCTCGGTCCGCCCGCCGTCGCCGCCGCCGCGGTGATGCACGACACCGCCACCTCGGCGGCCGCCGATCCCTCCCTGCCCAACCAGATGGAGGACCAGAACCGGCTGGCGATGGAGTCGGGTACGGCCGCCTTCGAACTCAACTACCCCTTCGTGTACCCGTCGATGAAGGCCAACCAGCCCGAGCTGTTCCAGCACTTCCGCTGGGCGCCGTACCCCGCCGTCCTGCCCGACCGGCCGGCCACCGTCACGATCGGCGGGATCGACCTCGCCGTGGGCGCGTACGGCCGGCATCCGGACCTCGCCTTCGAGGCCGCACTCTGCCTGCGCGACCGCGAGAACCAGCTCACCAACGCGCTCAAGGGCGGCCTGCCGCCGTCACTGCGCGGCCTGTACCAGGCGGCGGAGCTGACCGCGAGCTACCCGTTCGCCGCGGAGGTGCTGGCCGCGCTGGACAGTGCCAGCGTGCGTCCGCAGACCCCCGCCTACCAGAACGTGTCCATCGCCATCTCGCACACCCTCTCACCGCCCGCCGACATCCGCCCGGAGAGCACCGTGGCCGACCTCCGGGGGCAGATCGAGGACGCGCTCGGCTCCAAGGGGCTGATTCCGTGACACCGTCCACCGCGCTCGGCGACACCGCCGGGCGGAAGACCGCCGAGCTGTCCGAGGGCGCCCGGCAGGAGCGCCGGCTGGGGCTGCTGCTGTGCGCACCCGCCGCGATCGTCATGCTGGCGGTCACCGCGTACCCCATCGGGTACGCCGTCTACCTCTCGCTGCAGCGGTACGACCTGCGGTTCCCGCAGCAGGCCCACTGGGTGGGGCTCGCCAACTACGGCGCGGTGCTCAGCTCGCCGTTCTGGTGGCAGGCCCTGTGGGTCACCGTGCTGATCACGGTGGTGTCGGTGGCGATCGAACTGGTCCTGGGCATGGCGCTGGCCCTGGTGATGCACCGCGCGGTCTTCGGACGCGGCACCGTCCGCACCGCGGTCCTGGTCCCCTACGGCATCGTGACCGTGGTCGCGGCCTACTCCTGGCAGTACGCGTGGACGCCGGGGGTCGGCTACCTCGCGGCGCTGCTGCCCGAGGGCAGCGCCCCGCTGACCGACCAGTGGCAGGCGATCGGCCTCATCATCCTGGCCGAGGTGTGGAAGACCACCCCGTTCATGGCCCTGTTGCTGCTGGCGGGCCTCGCCCTCGTGCCCGACGAGACGGTCCGGGCGGCGATGGTGGACGGCGCGACCTTCGGGCAGCGCATGCGGCTGGTGGTCCTGCCCCTGATGAAGCCGGCCATCCTGGTCGCCCTGCTCTTCCGGACCCTGGACGCCTTCCGGATCTTCGACAACATCTACGTGCTGACCGGTGGATCCAACGACACCGGATCGGTGTCGATCCTGGGCTACGACAACCTGTTCACCGCCCTCAACCTGGGGATCGGGTCGGCGATCTCGGTGCTGATCTTCATCTGTGTGGCGATCATCGCCCTCGTGTTCATCAAGGTCTTCGGCGCGGCCGCGCCGGGTGGCGAACCGGAGCGCCGATGAGCGGCAGGTCCCGCACCCTGACCGGCTGGGGCGTCGCCAACCTGGTCGTCGTGCTCTACGCGCTGTTCCCGGTGTGGTGGATCGTGGCGCTCTCGTTCAAGGAGCCGAGCACCCTCACCGACGGCGACTTCATCCCGCGCGAGTGGACGTGGGAGAACTACCGGGGCATCTTCCAGACCTCGGAGTTCACCCGCGCCCTGGTCAACTCGATCGGGATCTCGGTGATCGCCACCACCATCGCCGTCGTGCTCGGCACCATGGCGGCCTACGCGGTGGCGCGGCTGCGGTTCCCGGGGAAGCGGCTGCTGATCGGGGTGTCCCTGCTGATCGCGATGTTCCCGCCGATCTCGCTGGTCTCCCCGCTGTTCAACATCGAGCGGGTGCTCGGCATCTTCGACACCTGGGCGGGCCTGATCATCCCCTACATGACGTTCTCCCTCCCGCTCGCGATCTACACCCTGTCCGCGTTCTTCCGGGAGATCCCGTGGGACCTGGAGAAGGCGGCGAAGGTCGACGGCGCCACCCCCTGGCAGGCCTTCCGCCTGGTCATCGCCCCGCTGGCGGCCCCCGGGGTGTTCACCACCGGGATCCTCGTCTTCATCTTCTGCTGGAACGACTTCCTGTTCGCCATCTCGCTGACCTCGACGACCTCGGCCAGGACCGTACCGGCGGCGATCGCCTTCTTCACCGGGAGCTCCCAGTTCCAGCAGCCGACCGGCTCCATCGCCGCGGCGGCCGTGGTCATCACCATTCCGATCGTCATCTTCGTCCTGCTGTTCCAGCGCCGCATCGTCGCCGGCCTCACCGCCGGCGCAGTCAAGGGATGAGTGCGCCCCACCGGGCGGACCAGGAAGGCGGACCGTGGCCGAGATCGTCCTCGACGGCATCACCAAGCGCTACCCGGACGGCGCCCTCGCCGTCCGCGACTTCAACCTCACCATCGCCGACGGAGAGTTCGTGATCCTGGTCGGCCCGTCCGGGTGCGGCAAGTCCACCACCCTCAACATGATCGCGGGACTGGAGGACATCACCGAGGGCACCCTGCGGATCGGCGGACAGGTCGTCAACGACCGCGCCCCCAAGGACCGGGACATCGCGATGGTGTTCCAGAGCTACGCGCTCTACCCGCACATGAGCGTGCGGGAGAACATGGGCTTCGCCCTGCGCCTGGCCAAGGCCGACAAGGCGACGATCGCGGCCAAGGTCGAGGAGGCCGCCCGCATCCTCGACCTGACCGAGCACCTCGACCGCAAACCCGCCAACCTCTCCGGTGGACAGCGCCAGCGCGTCGCCATGGGACGCGCCATCGTCCGGGACCCCAAGGCGTTCCTGATGGACGAGCCGCTGTCCAACCTCGACGCCAAACTGCGGGTCCAGATGCGCACCCAGATCGCCGCGCTGCAACGGCGGCTCGGCACCACCACCGTCTACGTCACCCACGACCAGGTCGAGGCCATGACCCTCGGCGACCGGGTGGTCGTCATGCGCGGCGGCGTCGTCCAGCAGGTCGGCAGCCCCCAGCACCTGTACGACGACCCCGTGAACCTCTTCGTCGCCGGCTTCATCGGCTCGCCCGGCATGAACTTCCTCGCCGCGACCCTGGAACGGAGCCTGCTGCGCACCTCGCTGGGCGACCTCCCGCTGGACGACCGGAAGCGGCAGGCCCTGGAGCGGGCGGACGCGCCGCGCGACCTCATCGTCGGCATCCGCCCCGAGGACTTCGAGGACGCCTCCCTGATCGACGACCACGGGACCGGCGTCACCAGCACCGTCACCGTCGACGTCCGGGAGTCCGTCGGCTCCGACGTGTACGTCCACTTCGCCGAGGAGGGCGGGCCCGCCCGGACCGAGGAACTCGCCGAGCTCGCCGCCGACTCCGGCCGGGCCGACACGGGGATGCGGGAACACCGCGTGGTCGCCCGGCTGAGCACCGCGACCCGGGCCGCCGAGGGCGCGGCCCTGCGGCTGTGGCTCGACACGGCCCGGATCCACGTCTTCGACCCCCGCACCGGGGCCAACCTGACCCGGCCGGACCGGTCGGGAGCGGGCGGCGGTACGGCATGGCGGTGAGGCGACCGGGGCCCCACCGCCCGGTCGGGCGGGGCCGTTCGCCGGGGGCGCGTGGCGGGTCGGGTGCGTCGGGGGCGGGCGTCCGGGGCGTGTCGGGGGCGGGCGGCGCGGGGCCGGTCCTGCGCCGCCTGTCGGACTACGCGTGGCGGCTGCTGGTCGTCGCCGCGGTGGCGTACCTGGTGTTCATGGTGCTGGGGCGGTTCCACCTGATCACGCTGGCCGGCTTCCTCGCCCTGGTCGTGACGTCGGTGGTCCGGCCGGTGGTGGACCTGGCCGCCCGGGTCCTTCCCCGCGCGCTCGCCGTGGTGGTCGGTCTGGCGGTGGCGCTGCTGGTGCCGGCCGGGCTGCTCGCGCTGATCGGCGAGAGCGTGGCGGACGACGTGTCCCGCCTGGCCAAGGAGTTCCAGGGCGGCCTGGACCGGCTGGAGAAGCTGCTGGAAGGAGCACCCTTCCACCTGGAGCCGACCACCTTCGACGACCTGCAGAAGAAGGTCTCCGACTACGTGTCCTCGCACCGTTCGGCCCTGATCAGCACCGCCGTCAGCGGCGTCGGCCGGGTGGCGGAGCTGGCGACGGGCGCCGCGCTCGCCCTGTTCATGTCGGTGTTCTTCCTGCACTCGGGGGAGCGGATGTGGCGGTGGACGGCCGCCCAACTGCCGCCCGCCGCCGCGGACCACCTCGACCGCGGCGGGCGGGCGGCGTGGCGGACCTTCGCGGGCTACACCCGCGGCATCTTCATCGTCGCCGCGAGCAACGCGATCATGGTCGGCATCGCGCTGCTGTTCCTCGGGGTGCCGCTCGCCCTGCCGTTGACCGTGCTGGAGTTCCTCGCGTCCTTCGTGCCCCTGGTCGGCTCACCGATCGCCATGCTGATCGCCTCCCTCGTGGCGCTCGCCGCCAAGGGCCCGGTCATCGCGATCGTGGTCCTGCTGCTGATCGTGGTCATCGGCCAGATCGAGGGCCACCTGCTCCACCCGCTGGTGATGAGTTGGGCGGTCAGCCTTCACCCGGTCGTGGTCGCGGTCTCCGTCCTCGCCGGGAGCATCGCGGCCGGCGTGATCGGCGCCGTGGTCGCCGTCCCCGCGGTCTCGGTGCTCTGGTCGGTCCTCGTCGAGCTGCGCGGCCCGCGCCCGCCGGCCCCGCCGCGCTGAGTGCTGTCCGGCGGGTCGGAGGCGGCCGGCGGGCCGCTGCGGGGACGCTCGGCCGACCCGTGTCAGCCGGTGGCGACGTGCCGTCCGGGGTGGTCGTCGGCGGGGGTGGTGAGCGGCTGACGGGGGGTCGTCGCAGGGGGCGCTGCGGTGGCCTTGCGGGCGTGGAGGACGGCGGCGTCCAGGGGGAGCGGCGTGTGGCCGGTGAGGGTGAGCCCGGCCTCGTGGAGGAGCCGGGCGTAGTGGTCCGCGTGGCGCTCGCGGCCGCCGACGTTGCACATCATGTGGAGGTCCCACGCGGTGGCCAGCGAGGGCGTGCCGTCGGTCGGCAGGAGCCGTTCGACGATCAGCAGGTCGGCGTGCGGGGGCATGGCGCGGGCGCAGTGGCCCAGGATCTCGCGGCAGCGGTCGTCGTCCCAGTCGTGCAGGACCCGGGAGAGGACGTACACGTCGGCGCCGGCGGGCACGTCGGCGAAGTCGCCGGCCCGGTAGCTGCAGCGACTGCCGTGGCCGGCGGCGTCGAGTGCGCGGCGGGCGGTCTCGACCACGTGCGGGCGTTCGAGCAGGACGCCGTGCAGGCGGGGATGGGCGGCCAGGATGCGGCCGAGGAGCTCGCCGTTCCCGCCGGCGATGTCGACGACGGTCCGGGGGCCGGCCGCCGCGGCTGCCGCGGTGATGACCGGGTGGGCCGGGAGCGGCTCGAACATGCGCGAGCTCGCCGCCATGGACCGGTCGAACAGGTCGGCGAGCTCGGGGTGGCGGGCGAAGTGCTCGAAGTGGTTCTCGCCGTAGAGGTGGTCGAAGGCGGTCTCCCCGGTCCTGACGGTGTGTTCGAGGCCGGCGAAGGAGTGGTAGAACGGGCCGCCGTACATCAGGGCCAGCGGCCGCATCGACCCGGGGGAGTCCGTGCGCAGGAGCGCGCCGAGTTCGGTGAGCCGGAAGCCGTCCGGGTGTTCGGTGACGACCTCCTGCATGGCCAGGTAGCGCAGGAGCGTCGCGAGGCTCCGCGGGTGGGCGCCGACCGCCTCGGCGAGCGACCGGGCACCGGTCGCGGTGCGGGTGTCCATGGCGTCGGGCAGCCGCAGCCGGGCGCAGACGGCCAGGGCCTGGGTCGTCCACGCCCCGGTCATCAGGCGCAGGAGCGTTTCGGCCGGCTGCCGGGTGCGGGGTTCGTCCGGCTGGGCGGTCGGGGTGGTGGCGGCGGTCGGGGTGGTGGCGGCGGTCGTGGCGGTCGTGGCGGTCGCGGCGCCGTGGTGGTCGACAGGATGCGAGGAGGGATGCGAGGAGGGGCGCGAGGAGGGGCGCGAGGCGAGGTGGGAGGCGAGGACGCTGTCGTGGTGGCCGGGGACGTGGAGCTCCACCCGCCGGTAGCCGGCCGTCGAGTCGGCGGGGGCGGTGAAGTAGAGGACGGTGGCGTCCTCGTGCGGGTTGTACCCGCCGCCGTCGGGGGCGGCTCCGTGGCGGGCGAAGACCGCGCACAGTCCGCGCAGGACGAGCGGGTCCGGGCGTTCGACCTCGAAGGCGAGGTGCGCCTCGTGCTGGTGGGCCCGTTCGTGGGCGGCGAGCTCCGTGAGGTCCGAGCCCGGCGGCACCGTGAGCGTGAACACCTCCACCGTCCGGGGTGCCCCGTCGGGGCCGTGGACGGGGGGACGCAGGATCCGCACGTCGAGCCGCGCCGCATCGCGCCGGTGGCGCAGCGCCAGCCGCTGCCGGACGACGACGCTGGGGTGTGCGTCCGCGTCGGTGGCCAGCCCGCAGGCGGCCAGGTCCGCCCGCAGTGCCCGCCGGTCCGGGGGGAGGACGAGCAGGGCGGCGTGCGCGAACCGGCAGTGGCCCGTCAGTGCCCGCCGTTCCGCGGCGTCGAGACCGGGCAGGAGGAGCGGCAGCAGGGAGGCGGTGTCGTGCCGCCTGACGAAGTCGGCGGCCGCCCGCAGGCGGTCCGCGTCGCTCGGTGCGGCGGCCGCGTCGCTCGGAGCGGCAGCCGTGTCGTTCGGGGCGGCCGTGTCGTTCGGGCAGGCGAGATCGGGGGTCGTAGTCATCGGGAGGGGCCCTCGTTCGGTTGGGGCGGGAGGGGGAGGTGTCGTGCGGAGACGGGTGCTCGTGCGAGACGGCCGTCGTGCGAACGGTTCTTCTGCGGGGCGGTGTCGGTGTGTGGGGGGCGGTGCCGGTGCGCGGGGCGCGCCGGCCGCCGGGTCTCAGACGCCGACGTAGTTCTCGGCGAACCAGTCCTGGTGCGTGCGCGAGGTGCGCAGCGACTCGATGCGGGCGCGGCGCAGCCGGCGCTGGAACGGTGACTCGTCGTCCGGTCCGGACGTGTCGTGCAGGAGCTGGATCATCCAGTGCGAGAACTCCTGCGCGCGCCAGATGTGGGTCAGGCACTGCGCCGAGTAGCGGGCGAGTGCCCGGGAGTCGCCACGGGTGAGGTCGTCGATCAGGGCGTCGGCGAGGAGTTCCGCTTCGAGCACGGCGAGGTTCGCGCCCTTCGCGGCGGACGGGCTGATCAGGCTCGCCGCGTCGCCGGCCAGCAGGAGTGCGCCGTGGCGCAGCGGTTCGAGCACGTCGGAGCGCAGGTCGATGACGTCGCGCCGGAGGATCGGGCCCTGGTGCAGCGGCCCGTGGTCGGCGGCGCGCATCCGTACGGCGAGTTCGTGCCAGATCCGTTCCTCGGACCACGCGTCGGCGGCGGTGCCGGGCTCGCACTGCAGGTAGTAGCGGGTGACCTCGGGGGAGCGGGCCATGTGGCCGGCGAAGCCGCGGCGGTGCAGGGCGTACCCCACGGCGTCGAGGCTCGGCGGGGCCTGGGCGAGCACGCCGAGCCAGGAGACGCCGTGGTCGCGGTGGTGGCGGCGGACCGAGCCCGGTGGGAGTGAGCGCCGGGTGGCCCCGTGCCGACCGTCGCAGCCGGCGACGTACCTGGCCCGCCAGAGCCGGGGGCGGCCGTCGGCCTCGCGCACCGAGACCGAGGGCCGCTGACCGTCCGCGCCGAGCACGGCGAGTGCCTCGGTCTCGAACCGGATCCGGCCGCCGGCGTCCAGGAACCGGGCCAGCAGGTCGGAGACCAGCTCCTGCTGCGGGTAGACGGTGTGCTGCTCGCCCCGGCCGAGGCCGCCGTAGTCGAGGCGGAAGCTGCCGTCCTCGGTGCGGAACTCGCAGCTGCCGTGCGGCCGGCCGTGCCGGTGCAGGCCCCCGGCGAGGCCGTGCCGCTCCAGGATCCGGACGGTGTTGGCGGCGAGGAAGCCGGCGCGTGCCCGGGTCTGGACGTGGGTGCGGGTGGCGCGTTCGAGGACGACGCAGTCGACGCCGTTCGCGTGCAGGAGGTTCGCGAGCACCAGCCCGGCCGGTCCCGCGCCGAGGATGACCACGTCGGCCGTGTCACGTGCTGTTCTGGGTTGTTGACGTTCCGTCACAGGAAGTGGATCATAATCGCCGCGAGATACACGGACCGGCGAGAATCACCCGAATGGACGCGGGGGTGTGTCGGGGCGATCCGGGGGCGCGGGCGCAGGCGCAGGATCCGGCGCTTGGCGCGTGGGCGCCGGCGCGGGATCCGCGGCGTACGTACGCGTGCGCCGGTTCAGGGCGCGGTGGCGAACGGACCCTCCTCGGTGAAGCGGCGCAGGGCGCGGGCGAACGCCCGGGCCTCGCCGGGAGGCCAGGTGGCGAGGGTGTCCTCGATGCTGGCGGCCAGGCGGTGGCGCATCACGGCGACGGTCCGCTCGCCGTCCTCGGTCAGGGCGAGCAGGGTGGCACGCCGGTCGTCGGGGTCGGCCGTGCGGCGCAGCAGGCCGGCCTCTTCGAGGCGGGTGGCGCGGCGGCTGACTCCGGAGCGGTCGAGGCCGATCTCGGCGGCCAGGTCGGCGGCGCTGCGCGGGCCGGTGCGGGCGAGGCCGCTGAGGACGGGGTAGGTCACGTCGTCCACGGCCTCGCCCAGGCCCTCGGTCAGTCGGCGGTGGAGCGCGGCGCGGGTGCTGCGGCGCAGGAGGGTGCCCAGGGCCTCGGCGACGGCGTCGCCGAGATCGCCGGCGGGGGGCAGCGGGCCCGAGGAGGCGGCGGGGGGCAGCGGGGCCGAGGAGGGGGCGGCGGGGGAGGGGGCTTCCGGGTCGCTCGGGGAGATGGCGGATTCGTTCACCGCCTCATCGTAGCGTGCGCAACGCACGCATCCTGGGGTATGGTTCCTGTCATGAAGCGTGCGCCGCGCACGCATCTCGTTTCGGGAGGAGCCCGCCATGTCCGTTGACACCCCCACCACCCCCCGCACCACCATCACCGCCGCACTGACCGATCTGCTCTTCACCCCGGGGCTCGACCTCGACACCGCGATCGAGCGCCACTTCACCCCGGACTACCGCCAGCGCACCGACGGCAGCTGGGCCGACCTCGCCGGCTTCACCGAGCACATCCGCCACCTGCGCGCCGTCGTCGCCTCCGGCCGGGTCGAGGTCCACGACGAGCTCGCCGTCGGCGACCGCAGCGCCGACCGGCACACCGTCGAGGTCGTGAAGACCGACGGTGCTCGGGTGCGCATGGAGGTCTACCTGTTCGCCGAGCACGGCCCCTGCGGGCGCTTCCGGCGGATCGAGGAGACCACCCTGCTCCTCGACGGCGACGAGGCCGACCGCGACCTCGGCTCCGCCCGCTGAGCGACCGTCACCCCGTCGGCGTCGGGGCCACCCGTCCCGGACCGACCGCCGCTCCCGGCGGCGGCCGGCCCGGGGCCGTGGTCGCGTCAGGGCCGGTGGCCGCCGCCGCGGGAGCCCCGCCGCCGGGTCAGGGTGAAGCGGCCGACGGGGACGAGGTCGCCGTACGGGCCCCGCACGGTGGCTTCGGCCGCACCGAGCAGGCCTCGACCAGCACCTGTCGCGACGCCGCGTCCGGCACCGCGGGGCGGGTCCACCACGCCCGGCTGACCAGCCTGGTCCCGGACACCGACTACGTCTACGCCGCGGTCCACGACGGGACCACGCCGGAGCCCGGCACGCTGCGCACCGCTGACGGGGGGGGGTGTCCACTGAAGCGGTCTTGACGGCCAGCCTGGCCGGGCGAAGGTGAACCGCGTGAGGCCCCCGACGTGAACTCCCCACCGACGAGGCCCGGGCAGGCCCCGCCCGTGCCCTCGGGAATACGGATGCGCGCGGCCGGGAAGGTAGGACGGTATGACCGCTGCCGGGAACGGGTGTCCGCCAGCGGATATCTCGACACCGAACGGCACCACACTCCGAAGGGGGGCGATCAGTGCATGACCACGGCTGAGAGCGCGCGGCACGACTACGACGTCGTCATCAGCGGGGCCAGCCTCGCCGGCTGCGCCGCGGCGATCCTGCTCGCCCGGCGCGGTGTCCGCGTCGCCCTGCTGGAACGCCGCTCGGACCCCGGCGCGTACAAGGCGCTCTGCACCCACTCCATCACGGCCAACGCCTACCCGGTGCTGGACGAGCTCGGCCTCGTCCCCGCCCTGGAGAGGGCGGGAGCCGTCCGCAACGAGGCCCGCTGGTACACCCGCTGGGGGTGGATCGAGCCGAGGCCCGCGCCGGCCGGCCCCGAGCTGCCGTACGCGTACAACGTCCGGCGCAGCACCCTCGATCCGATGATCAGGTCCCGTGCGGCGGAGACCCCCGGCGTCGATCTGCTCCTCGGCCACCGGGTGACCGGGTTGGTCCGGGAGGCCGGGCGGACCGTGGGGGTGCGCGCGTCGACACCGCAGGGCGAGCGCGACCTCCGGGCCCGGCTGGTGGTCGGCGCCGACGGCAAGGACTCGGCCGTGGCGAAGCTCGCCGGGATGCCTGCCCGGCGGTACGAGAACGCGCGGTTCGGCTACCTGGCGCACTTCCGCAACCTTCCGCTGCACGGCGGGATCGGCCAGACCTGGTTCCTCGAACCCGACATGGCGTACGCGTTCCCGAACGACGGCGGGGTGACGGTCCTCGCGGTGCTCCCGGGCAAGGAACGGCTGCCGGCCTTCCGGGAGGACCTGGAGGGCAGCTTCCTCGCATTCGTCCGCGGCCTGCCCGACGCGCCGCCCGTCGACTCCGCCGAGCGCGTCACGAAGATCACCGGCGCGGTCGACTACCCGCTGCACAGCCGCAGGCCGACCGCACCGGGCATCGCGCTCATCGGGGACGCCGCCCTGACCGGCGACCCCCTGTGGGGAGTGGGATGCGGGTGGGCCCTGCAGTCCGCGCAATGGCTGGCGGAGGAGGTCGCCGCGGCCGCGGCCGGCCGGGGCGACCTGGACAGGTCGCTCGCGGTGTACGCGCGCGGACACCGGCGGCGGCTGAGCGGTCACCAGTACCTGGCCGCCGACTTCGCCAAGTGCCGTCCGTTCAACCCCCTGGAGCGGCTGATGTTCGCGGCGGCGGCGCGCGACGAGTCGGTGGCGCGGCACATGCACCTGTTCGCCTCCCGGCTGATCGGTCCGTCGCGCTTCCTGAACCCCGTGGCCCTGGCCAGGGCCACGGCCGTCAACCTCAGGCATCGCGGGGCGTGAACGACGCCGTCCGCGGAACTCTCCCGAGCGTCAGGGGTGATCCGGCAGGCCCTCGCGGACGGTCGTCAGGAGGTGGGCCACCAGGGGGTTGGGGTCGTCCTCGCGCCAGGCGACGGCGACGCGGGTGCGGGCGGTGGCGGGCGTGATGCCGCGGAAGGCGACGCCCTTGAGGCGGATGCGGCGGATGCTCGCCGGGGCCAGGGAGACGCCCAGGCCGGTTTCGACGAGTGCGCACACCGTCTGCCACTCCACCGCGTGCTGGGCGACCCGAGGGGTGAAGCCCGCCGCCGTGCACAGGCCGGTGATCCGGTCGTACAGGTGCGGGCCGGCGGCGCGGGGCAGCAGCACGAACGGTGAACCGGCCAACTGCGCCACCTGAACGGTCCGTTGGGCGGCGAGTGGGTGGGCGGCCGGCAGCACGGCCACGAAGGGCTCGGTGAGTGCGGTCAGGAAGCCCAGCCCCGTCTCGGCGTCCGGGGGTTCGCGCAGCAGGCCGATGTCGATGGTCCTGTCGTGCAGGGCGGCGAGCTGTGGCGCGGTGGTCATTTCGAGGATGTCCAGGTGCGCGCCGGGATGGCGCTGCCGGAAGGTGCGCAGCAGACCGGGCAGGACGGTCAGGGCGAGGGACGCCGAGAAGCCGATCCGCAGGCGGCCGGCCCGGCCGCTGCCGACGGCCCGCGCCGCGGCCAGGCCGTCCGCCAGGCCGGTGAGGGCCTGCCGCGCGGCGGGCAGGAGTTCGCGTCCGGCCGGGGTGAGCGAGACGCGGCCCGGTTCGCGGGTGAACAGCGGGTGGCCGACCTTCTCCTCCAGACGGCGGATCTGCTGGCTCAGCGGTGGCTGGGCGATGCCCAGCCGGGCGGCGGCGTGGCCGAAGTGGAGTTCCTCGGCGAGCACGACGAAGGCGTGCAGCTGGGGGAGGGGCAGTTCGGGGCGCTCCATACGCCAAGGGATATCAGATCATGCCGGAACGTGTATTAGACGTATCGGCGCTGGTCACCTAGCGTTCCGCGCATGACAGAGCGATACGCGATTCTCAGCGGCTCGACCTTCGAGGAACAGATCGGCTACGCCCGGGCCGTGGTGGACGGCGACCTGGTGCACGTGTCCGGCACGACCGGGTTCGACTACGCCACCATGACGATCTCCGACGACGTGGTGGAGCAGGCCGAGCAGTGCCTGCGCAACATCGGCGCCGCGCTGGCCGGGGCGGGGTGCACCTTCGCCGACGTGGTGCGGGTGCGGTACCTGCTGCCCGTGCGCGAGGACTTCGAGCCGTGCTGGCCGGTCCTGCGCCGCTGCTTCGGCGACGTCCGGCCGGCGGCGACGATGCTGGTGTGCGGTCTGGCCGACCCGCGGATGAAGATCGAGATCGAGGCGTACGCCCGCCGGCCGGCCGCCTGACCGCCTGAGGCGGGCGGCAGGGGCCGCGCGGGTGAGGAGCCCGCCCTCCCGGGGCGCGCTGGGGGAGGGGACTCAGCCGAAGTCGGGGATGGGGTGGTCGGGGGCGAGGGCGGCGGCGATGCGCTGGGCGATCGTGTGGGCGGTGTGGCCGCCCGGGGCGCCGGGGCCGTCGGTGGTCGAGACGGCGATGGCCAGGTGCTCGCAGGGGAGGTAGTTCTGGGAGGCGGAGTAGCCGAAGAACAGCGGGTGCTGGGAGACCCAGTCACCCAGGACCAGCAGGCCCATGCCGTAGTGGGTGGCCCGGGTGTTGGGCAGGCAGAACCTCGCCGGGCACTTGTCGGTCGGGTGGCCCAGGCCCACCGTCCCCGGGTCGAGCAGCTCCCGGTAGGCGGACGGGGACAGCAGCTCGCCCGAGCCGATGCCGACGGCCCCGCGGGCCAGGTCGCAGATGTCCGTGGTCTCCACGGCGCCGGGTGCGGTGGTCCACGAGGGGTTCCAGAAGGTGGACTCCTCGTACCTCCCGCGGTCGGCGGTGAAGGCGTGCAGGACGGGGGTCGGGATGTCGGGGGTGAAGCTGTTGCGGGTCTCGTGCAGTCCGAGCGGGCCGGTGATCCTCTGCCGGAGCAGCACGTCCAGCCTGGTCCCGGTGATTCTCTCCAGGGCGGCCCCGAGGAGGACGAAGTTGGCGTGCGAGTAGCTCCAGTTGGTCCCGGGGTCGTACCAGAGGTCCTTGCCCGTCGAGATGGCCACCAGCTCCTCGGCGGTCCACTGCCGGAACGGGTCGGCGTAGACGGTGGGGCCGAAGTCGGGGGTGGTGACGTAGTCGACGAGACCGCTGGTGGAGGCGCCGAGCATGCGCAGGGTGATCCGGTCGCCGAGGTCGTGCGGCAGGTCGGGCAGCCAGCGGCCGACGGTGTCGTCGAGGCTGACCGTGCCCTCGTCGACCAACCGCAGGAGCGCCGTGCCCATGTAGCTGATCGCCACGTTGCCGTTGCGGAAGTGCATGTCGGGCTCGGCCGGGACGCCCGTCATCGACTCGCCGAGCGCGGTCGTGATGAGCTCGCGGCCGTCGACGGTGACCCGCAGGATCACGGACTTGAGGTCCATGTCCGCCTTGGCCTGCTCGGCGATCCGCAGGACGTCCAGCGCCGGGCCGTCGTCGGGCAGCCGGGAACTGACGCAGGGTCGGCGGTGGCCGCTGTCACTCGCCGCACCGCTGGCGGCCGTGACCGGCGTGCTGAGGGCGAGCAGCGCGGTGACCGCGGCGAGGCGCAACAATGACATCCGGCGGGTGAGTCTCATGCCCCGCAGTATCGACAGGGCCTGCCCGGGCACCGGCCCGGGCGGCCGCCGACCCGCACGAACATCACCCATCGGGCCCGCACGGACCGCCTCAGCCGGGCCTTCACGGCGCGGTGCGGGTGGGCCGGCGAGGGGGAGGGCACGGGATGCCGCTCGACGAGACCGCTGAACGGGTGATCCCGCTGCCCACCGACGCGGTGGCCGCGTACGCCATGGACTGGCGGCACGACCACGAGTGGACCCAGGGCATCCGGGTCGCGCAGCTCACCCGGGAGGCGCCGGTCGGCGGGTTCGGGGTCGGGGCCGAGGTGACGCGCACCGCCCGCTTCCTCGGGAAGCGGATCGACTACGTGCTCAAGGTCGCCGCGTACGAGCCCGGCCGGCTGCTCGACATGGTCGCGGTGGCCGGTCCGATGCCGATGCACGTCACCTACTCCTTCACGCCGCACCCGGCGGGCACGCTCGCCCGCATCCGCGTCCAGGGCGACGCGAGCGGTTACTACCACCTCGCCGCTCCGCTGGTGGCCCGCCAGGTCCGCGGCTCGATCACCAAGGACCTGCGCGATCTCGAACGCGAACTGACCACGCAGCCGGGCGCGAGCTGACCGGTCACCCGGACCCTGCCGGGTTGCCGCCCGCGTGGGGAACGCCCGGGACCGTGCCCCCGGCGTGACCCCTCCGTGCCCCTTGTCGTGTCCGGAACGCGGAACACTCGAAGGCATGGGGAGAACGGGGGAGCGGGCCGCCGTGCGTGCGGTCGCGCGCTGGGCGGGGCATCCGGGCACACTCGTCGCGGTCCTCGTGCTGCTGTTCAACGACCGTGCGGGCAAACGGATCTGGCCCGGCACCCTGGTCGCCGGGAAGCTCAGTGACCTGGCCTGGATGCTGGTCGCGCCGGTGGTGGTGGCCTTCCTGCTGACCCCGCTGCTGCGCCTGCGCGGCGACCGGCCGGCGCTGGTCGGGCTGGGCGTCACGGCGGTCACCTTCACGGTCGCCAAGTCCGGCCCGGCGGGCGGCGAGCTGGCCTCCCGGATCTGGTCGGCGAGCGGCGTGCCGAGCCGGATCGAGGGAGATCCGACCGACCTGGTGGCGCTGCCGTTGCTCGCGGTGAGCTGGTGGCTGTGGACCAGGGCGCGGGCGGCGCACCGGCCGTGGCAGTGGCTCGCGGTGGCCGGGGTGCCGCTGGCCGTGGCCGCGATGGTCGCCACCTCGGCGGTCGAGAACTGGTCGTCGCAGCTCTGGAAGAAGGACGGGGTGCCGGTGCTGGACACCCCCACCGATCGGTGGACCACCGCTGACGGCGGTACGACCTGGACCCCGGCGGCCCGGGCCCGGCACCCCGTCGCGGAGGCCGGCCGGGACCGCCCGGGGAGCGAGGCGGGCTGCGTCCCCGACGACCCCCGGCGCTGCTTCCGGCTGCTCGACTCCGCCTCGCCGATCGAGGCGAGCGAGGACGGCGGCCGCACCTGGCACGAGGCCTTCGACCCCGGCCCGTCCCGGCGCCGCCTGGTCCCGCCACCGAACAGACCGGAGCACATCACGACCCCGCCCTGGCCCCCCGAACCCTCCCCCTCACCGACCGTGGACCGTTCGCCGAACCCCGCCGAGCTGCTGCTCGTCGCCACACCGGACGGCTGGGCGGTGCTCGCCCACTACCCCGGGAGGGGACTGGTCCGCGGCGACCAGGACGGCACCTGGGCGCTCCAGCCGTACCCGGTGCGCCCGCCCGTCACCGCCTCCCCGCCTCCCGACGGGCCGCGCCACTGGCCGCTGGGCCTCCCGGTGGCGGTGGTCGCCGGCTGCGCGGCGGTCTTCGCGGCCACCGGCACCTGGCGGGTGGCCACCGCGGCCCGGCACGACCGGGCGCGGCTCGCCGTCGCGCTGCTGCTCCGTCAGGTTGTCTGCCTGCTCTGGCTCCTGCTCGCGGTCTGGCTGTGCGGTGGGGAACTCCTGTGGACGGTACCCGGGGTGCTGCCGGGCGCCGTGCTGACGCTGGCGCTGCTGCCGATCCTGGCCCTGGTGTGGCGCGGACCGCGACCGGCCGCGCGTACGGCGCTCGCCCTGGGCGTCCTCGGCGCGGTGTCCGGGGCGGCGGTCCTGGTGCCCTACCTGCTGTGGGGCACCGGCAGCATCCGGACCTGGTCCCACGCCTCCGATCTGGCCGTCGTGTGGGCGCTCGCCGGTACGGCGGCCGGCGCGCTGCTCGGTGCCGCCGTCAGCGCGGCCCCCCGAGCCGCGGCCCGCGCCCGAGCACGGCGACACACCTGACGCCGGTCGGGCCAGGGACGTGGAGCGTCCGGCCGTCGGCCCCGGTGGGCGCTTCACTCGCGAGGAGCAGAGCCGAGCGGCCCGTTACGGCTGCGCCCCGCAGGTGGACCGGAACCCGTACCGGTGGCGGATCCCGCGGCCGGGCCCGGGTCGGCCGGTGCCCGTCGCGCCCGTTCCCCCGACGGTCCGGTGCTGCACGACGGGGTGCGCAGGTACAAGCTGGCTGTGGCCCCGGCCGGGTCGCCGGGACAGCCGTCGCGGACGGCGACCGTGCCCCCGAAGTCGTACCCGGGGGCCAGGTGCGTGCTCCCGTGCCCGTGCCCGCGAGCGTCGCGGCCCCCGGGACCGGGACGATCCGGCTCGCCGGCCCGGGCCACCTCCGTGTAATCCGAGGGAGAACCTCATGACATCACCCATCCAGCCCGAAGCCGATGCCGCCCAGCCCCAGAACCTCCGCCTGGAGGCCCACGAACGCCTCGTGCTCTCGCCGGACTCACCGCGGTTCGCCGCCGGCTACCGCCAGGTCCGCCCACGGTCGATCGACGAGGTGCGCAAGCTGCTCGGCCCGACCAACGTCCCCGACCACGCCGTCCGCGCCGACCAGCTGCGGCTGCGAACGAGTGAGCTGACGAAGCGTCTGCTGCGCCCCGAGGACCTGGACGTCAAGGACCCGATCGCCCGCGGCGAGGCGCGCAAGGTCGTCTACCTGGCTGCCCGCGAGTACGTCCACGCCGCGAGCACGGCGGCGCTGAAGCAGTGGCGCCCGGCGATCGACCGCTGGCTGGCCGACGTGAAGCCGATCATTCACATCTTCACCGCCGGGGACATCGACATCGCGGACGGTGCGACGCTCACCCTGTCGGCCAACACCCAGGGGCTCGTCGCCCGGCGCATCCGGATGCACGGGCGCGGCCGCATCGTCTGCCTGTCGAACGTGAAGATCAGCGCCGTCTCGGTCGAGGGCACGCCGGCGTAGCGGGGAGGCCGTGCGAGGTCGCGGTGCCGTGCCGCGTGACGGTGCCGCACCCCGGTGCGGGGCGCCACTCGGACCGGGAAGTGAACAGCGAGAGGTGAGGAACCATGCCTGACATCAACAGCGGCGGCACGGACGGGGTCGACGGACTCGCCGGGACTGCCGGGGGCACCGGCGCGACCGGCCAGGTCGGTGACGCCGGAGTCGACCACTGGGTCGGCAGCGATCCGCCGGGCGACGGCGGCAACGGCGGCAACGGGGTGGACGGGGCCGACGGCACCGCCGGCGGCGACGGCAGGAACGGCAGCAACATCGTCCTGGAGGTGGACGACTTCGTCGTCGGCTTCAACGTCAACACCGGTGGTGGCCGGGGCGGCCGCGGCGGCGACGGCGGCCGGGGCGGTGACGGCGGCCGGGGCGGCAACGGCGGGGAGCCCGCCCACGACGGCGACCTGGACGCCGACGGCGGCAACGGAGGCCGGGGCGGCAACGGCGGCAACGGTGGTCGTGGTGGCGACGGCGGCAACGGCGGCAACATCACGATCGTGGCCAACACCATCACCACCGGTACGGTCAGCGGAACCTCCGCCGGCGGCCCGGGCGGACTCGGCGGTGCCGCCGGTGCCGGCGGCACCGGGGGAGACCCCGGCACCGGCAACAACGCCGGCGCCCAGGGCGGTCCCGGCGGCACCGGCGAGACCGGGGCGTCCGGCATGAGCGGGGTGGACGGCTCCGTCGCCATCATCGAGCGCGTCCCCACCCCCTGACGCGTCCCCACCCCCTGACAGGAGGGCCATGCCGGTCCTGACCCCCACGACGACCCGGCTGGACCGGCTGGTCGGCGGGCAGCTGCGGTCCCTCGCCGCGGCTGCCCGCCTTCCGCGGCCGACGGCCGAGCGGCTCCGGGAGGTGTTCGACGTCCTGACCCGTGAGTCGCTCGACCGCGAGACCGCCGGGGCCTATCCCGGCCTGTCCCGGATCAACGCCAACGGCCTGCCCTTCCAGTGGTCGACCTGCTTCAGCACGGCGGGACGGCCGGCGTCGGTCCGCTTCCTGTGCGAGTCCGGCACCGCGGGAACGGGAGCCGGCGACCGGCTGCGGGTGTCGCTGGACCGGCTCGGGGAGGCCTGCCGCATCCTCGGCCTGCCCGGTGTCCCGCGCTGGTTCGAGCAGGACCTCCTCCCGGCCGTCCTGCCGGACGGCGACGACCTGCCGGCGCACTGGCGGAGCGCCCTGTGGACCGGGGTCGGCGCGGCGGGTGCCACCGTCGCGCTCAAGCCCTACCTCAACCTCTGCCGGGACCGGCCGCTCGACCGGTGGCGGCGGGTCGGCCGGGTCCTCGACTCACTCGGCCGGGCCCGCGCCCTGGAACGCCTGTGCGAGCTCTCCTCGCAGGTGTCGGCCGGGTCGTGGCCGGTCGGCCTCGCCGTCGACATCACGCCCACGGGCGAGCCGGGACGCGTGAAGACGTACTTCAGATCGGAGCGGGTCACCGCGGCCTGGCTGCAACGCTGGTACGCCGCGCTCGACGCACGTGCCCACCTGTCGGCCGTACGCGAGCTGCTCGACGCCTTCCCCCATCCGGACCGGGTCGCCTACCCCGACGGCGCGTTCGTCCTCACCCTGGAGGCACACCCCGCCGACGGCGTGCTCAGCCTCAAGACCGACCTCGCCGTCACCCGGTGGACCACGGGTGACGCGCCCGTCGCGCGGGGCACCGCCCGGTTGCTCGGCCGCCTCGGCCTCGACCCCGCCGGACTCGACACCACGCTGGCCGCCCTCGGCACGCCGCCGCTGGCGCCGGACCGCAGCGACCTCGTCCGCTTCGTCGGGCTCGGGTACGAACCGGACGGCTCGCGCCACGTCAACCTCTACCTCGAACCGCCGACGACGGGTCCGGCACCGGAGCCCCGGTACGACCGGCCGCCGGGCAGCGCACGCCGGCCGGGGGCCGGGCAGCCGTCCGCGACCGACCCGGCCGCGGCGGTCCGGCGCGGCCTGCGGTGGCTGGACGGCGTACAGCAGCAGGGCTGTTGGAGCGACTACACGCTGCCGGTCGGCACCGCCGACGCCTGGGTGACGGCGTACGTCCTCGCCCAGCTGCCGGGCGCTCCCGCCGGGCCGGCCGGGCGTGCCACCGACACCGCACTGCGGTGGCTGCGCCGGGCGCGCACCCCGGGAGGCGGCTGGGGCTACAACCGGACCTGCGACGACGACGCCGACTCGACCGGCCTGGCGGTGCGGGTGCTGCGCTCGCGCGGCCTGCCCGTCCCGCCCGAGGCCCTGGCCGTGCTCCGCCGGTGCCGCCACCCCCACGGTGGGGTCGCGACCTACCCGCCGGGCTCGCTGCCCGGCGGGGCATGGGCCGAGCCGACCGCCGACGTGACCGCGACAGCGGCGGCGGGCCTCGGCACGGGTCTGGCCCGGACGGCCGACTGGCTCCTCGGGCAGCGCGACGACGACGGCCTGTGGCGTCCGTACTGGTGGCTGACTCCGCTCTACCCGACGGCGTCCTCCCTCGATCTCCTCACCGGCCCGCACGGCCGTCCCGGCGCGGACCGGGCCCTCGACCCGACCCGGGAGGCGGTGCGTCACTTCGTCCCCGACGGCGCCTTCGAGACCGCGCTCCTGTTGCGCTGCCGGACGGCGCTGCGCGCCCCCGCACCCGCCCGGCACGAGCTGCTGCGGGAGCTCCTCGACCGGCAGAACCGCGACGGTTCCTGGCCCGCCTCGGCCTTCCTGCGGCTGACCACGCCGACCGTGCACGAGCCGTGGAACACCGTGGACGCCGGCACCGTCCATCTCGATCACCGGGGCATCCTCACCACCGCAACCGTCCTCGGTGCCCTGCTACCCCTCTGCCGTTACCGATTTCCTTAGGTCGGCCGGCGGAATCGAAAAGGGGCTGTTCGGCCCGGGCTCGCCCGGAACCGCCGGGGTTGAACGGGGCGATCGAACAGCGGCAGGATCCACGCCGTGAACGACCCCTGGAAGAGCATCAAATCCCCTGCACATGAACTGAGTTCACTCACGGGGGAGGCAGCGGCTTGAACACTCCCACCGACACGAGGGCCGGAGTCGCCGACGGAATCGACGACGTCAACGGCATCGACGACTCCGCGATGATGGAGTGGCAGCCCCCGGGCAGCGACGCGGAGATCATCGACGGCACCAAGACCACCCTGCGGGCCACCGCCCGCGCCCTGCCCCGGCTCCTCGCCCTCGCGCTGCGCCTCGGCCGGCGGGCCGACCGGCCCGCCCTGATCGTGCTCCTGGCCTGCGCCGTCGCGTCGGCCACGGCATCGGCGTTCGGCCTGCTGGCCACCACGGGCATGATCACCCACCTGGTGGCCGGCACCGGATCCATCGCCGACCGGCTGGCCCGCTCGGTCCCGTCCGTGGCGTTCCTCGCGGCGATGTCCGGGGCGGCCGCCCTGCTGCGCATCGCGAGCGAGTGGGCCGCGGACCGGATCGGCCCCAAGATCTCCCGGGCCGCCGAGGTGGAACTGATCGACGCCGCCACCCGTGCCGAGCTCGTCGCCTACGACAACCCCGCGTTCCAGGCCGCCTGGGACGCCGGCGACCGGGGTGCGACCGCCACCCGGGACCTGCTCTCCCAGACCCGCGACGTCATCGGCTACACCGCCAACCTCACCGCCACCGGCATCGTGATCGGCACGATCCACCCGGTCCTGCTCCCGCTGCTCGTCCTCGCGGTGATCCCGCAGGCCCTGGCGCGCACGGCGGCGGCCAACGCCTTCTACCGGGCGATGATGTCGACCTTCGGGGCGGCCCGCGCGGCCAGCGTCCTGCGCTGGCACCTGTGCGACCGCCGCAACGCCGCCGAGGTCCGCTCCAACACCATCTCCCCGTTCCTGCTGCGGATCCACCGCCGGGCCGCCGCCAAGGTCACCGACGCCACCGACGCGGCCGCCCGGCGCGGCGCCGTGCTCGGCGTGTACGGGGCCGCCGCGTCCGGCGTGGGCGCGTTCCTGGTCTGGGGCGGCCTCGCCTGGCTCCTCGCCGACGGCCACGTCACCCTGGCCTCGGCCGGCACGGCGGTCATCGCGCTGCGCTCCGCCGCCGGCGACCTCCACGCCGCCGCGAACTACAGCGCCGCCGTCCACCGCACCGGCCTGTACGTCGGGGACTGGCAGAAGTTCATCGCGATGGCCCGGGCGCAGCGCCTCGACCGCGGTGCCCTCGCGCCGCCGGCCACCACGGCGGTGATCGAGGCGCGGGCCGTCACCTTCACCTACCCGGGCGCCGATCGGCCCGCCCTCCGGGGCGTGGACTTCCACGTCCGCCGGGGTGAGATCGTCGCCGTGGTCGGTGTGAACGGGGCGGCGAAGTCCACGCTGATGAAGCTGCTGTGCGGCCTCACCCTTCCGGGCGGCGGGGACGTGACCTGGGGCGGCGTCTCCACCCGCGACATGGACCCGGACCTGCTGTGGCGGGAGACGGCGCTCGTCCAGCAGGACTTCACGCACTGGCCGCTGACGGCACGTCAGAACATCACCCTGGGGCAGCCCGGGGAGCGGGGCGACGCCGCCGTGCTGGAGGCCGCCGCCGCGACCGGCGCCGACGAGGTGATCGACGAACTGTCCGCCGGCCTGGACACGCTGCTGGCCAAGGAGTTCTGGGGTGGAGCGGAGATCAGCGAAGGGCAGTGGCAGCGGATCGTCACCGCCGCCGCCTTCCACCGGGCACGGACCGGCACGCTGCTGATCCTCGACGAGCCGACCAGCGCGATGGACCCGCGTGCCGAGCACCGGATCTTCACCGGCCTCGCGGAGATCGCGAAGAACTGCGCCACGGTGCTGGTCACCCACAACCTGGAGAACACGAGGGTGGCGCACCGGATCGTGGTGCTCGACCACGGCCGGGTGATCCAGGAGGGGACGTTCGACCAACTGGCGGCAGTGCCCGGGACGTTCGCCGACCTGCGGGCCCTGCAGCACGACCGGGGCCCGGGCGTCCCCGCACAGCGGGCGGCGGACGTCACCGACCGGCCGTAGGGCCTGTCCGGCGGCCGAACACGCCGAGCCCCGAGGGCGGTCGATCCCGCTCCTCGGGGACGGTGCCGGACCGGTGGCGTGCCTGAACCGCCCTGGACGGCGCGGTGGTTCAGCCCGCCGGCACGGCACCCGGCCCGGCGGGCGGATCGTTCTCGTTCACGATCCGCAGCATCTCCGCCGAGGGGCGGTGCTGCTCCGTCACGATCTGCGGGCAGCGCCGGCAGAGGGCGGGCCCCTCCTGGTGGAACCACCGGCACCGGGAGCGGATCGGACACCGCGGCAGGTCGTCGACCACCGCGTCCAGCAGCACGGCGCTGCGGGCGGCGATCTGGCAGGCCGAGTCCTTGAAGTGGACGCAGCGCGACGCGTGGCAGGCCCCGGCGAAGCGGAACACCTCGCCCGGTGAGGCGGGCCGCGCCAGTTCGATGATCTCCAGGGTGACGGGCACCGCCTGCGTGGTCGGGACGACCCGCGGGGCGGCGGCCGTGCCCGAGACGACTCCGATCAGCACCGATCCGGCGGGGTCGGCCGGCGCACTCGGGCAGAGCAGTCCCTGGCCGTCGTCGGCCTCGTCAGGCGCCATCGCACGCTCTACCGGGCGTTGAACGGCTGGACGTTCTTCACCGCGAACTGCCCGTCGACCTGCGCCAGGGTGACTTCGAAGAGCTCCGACGGGAACCGCCCGGCGATGATCGGCTCGGAGAGGTCGAACTCGCCCGGAAGGTCGCGGGCCGCGAGGGCGATCGCGACACCCTGGGCCGCGGCCGTGGCGAGCAGGTGGGGTTCGATGCGCTTGCTGTTCATGGGGTTCTCCCGTGGGTGACGCCGCCTCGGTCGGCAGGCGTAGCAACGGTGGCACGGGGCCACCCCTGCCGCACGGCCACCGGTCTGTTCGAGTGCGCATCCTCCCTCTCGACGTGACCACCCGGGCGGCGGCGTGACCTGCGGCCGGTCCCGTCCACCCCGGTTGCCCGGTGGGGCCTCGGCCGATGTGCTGCTTCCGGACCTGCACGGGCACCGGCTGGAGTAGCGTGACGAGTCATGGACGCCGGACTGCTCTGGACGGCCGGGGGAACGCTCGCCGGATGCGTCGCGTTGGGGCTCACCAGTTGGCAACTTCGAATCCAGCTGCGCCAGCACCGGGCCGGTCCGGTGTCCCCGGAGCCCGTGCAGCGGGCCCTGCTGGGCCCGGCGGCGACGGTCCCGGTGCTGCCACCGGTGCGGAGCCTGCCTGCGGAGGTCCGCGGCCGGCAGGAGCAGCTCCGGGAGCTCGTCACGATGGCCGGGCGGTCCACCGGGCGGGTCGTGGTCCTCGCCGGCATGGGCGGCATCGGCAAGTCGACGGTCGCCGCGGCCCTCGCGGAGCGGGTCCAGCAGGGGATCCGCCGCCACGTCTGGTGGGTCTCCGCGACCGAGCCCGGCAGCCTGCTCGCCGGGATGCTGGCGATCGCCCGGGCCCTGGGAGCCTCGGCCGCCGAACAGGACGCGATCGCCTCCGGCACCCCGCAGTCGCCCGACGCCCTGTGGGCCGTCCTGGAGCGGACGAAGCACCGCTGGTTGCTGATCATCGACAACGCCGACGCCCCGCAGGAACTCGCCCTGCCCGGTGCGCCGGCGGGCTCGGCCGGGGTCGCCGACGGAACGGGCTGGCTACGGGTACCGCGCTCCGGACTGGTGGTCGTGACCACCCGTCACACGGACGCGGCGACCTGGGGCCGGGACGTCACGGTCCGCCGCGTCGAGCGGCTCGGCGCGGCCGACGCCGGCCGGCTCCTGCGCGACCTCGCGCCGCAGGGCGGCAGCGAGGAGGAGGCCGAACGGCTGGGCGAACGGCTCGGCGGCCTGCCGCTGGCGTTGCACCTGGCCGGCAGCTACCTCGGCTCGGACTTCGCCCTGACCAGGAAGTTCACCGACTACCAGGCGGCGCTCGACGCGAGCCCGCAGTCCGTCGACCTGCTCGCACCCGACCCTGACCTGCGCCGCGCGGCCCGCTCCACCGTCATGTACACCTGGGAGACGTCGCTCGACGCGCTCGCCCGCAACGGGGTGCCCCAGGCGCGGACACTGCTGAGGCTGCTCTCCTGCTTCGGCGCGGCGACCCCCGTCCCCGACAGCCTGCTGGACCCGGAGCTGCTCACCCGGCTCACCCCGGCGGAGGCGGCCACCGCCACCGAACGGGTCGTCTGGCTCGAACAGGGCATGCGCGGTCTCCTCCGGCTCGGCCTGGTCGGTCGGCTCGCGGCCGCGCCGGGGGAGGGCGGAGCCGACGCGCTGGTACTGCATCCCGTGGTCGCCGACGTCGGGCGGGCGCACCTGGCCGCCGATCGCCGGGCCGGCAACGCGGTGGCCGAGGCGATCGACCTGACCGCCGTCGACCTGGTCGCCGAGGCGCTGGAGCGGCTCGCACCCGACCGGCCGGCGGACTGGCCGGCCTTCCGCCTGCTCGCACCGCACTTCCGCGCCCTGCTGAACACCACGGCGGGCAGCCTCGACCCGGCCGGCCTCGCCCGCGTGGCCCGCTCGGCGAGCGCCCTGACGGACTTCTGCGAGTGGAGCGGTCCGGCCGCCTCGGGCGAGGAGGTCGCGTCGGCCGCGCTCGCCGCGGTGAGCGGCCTTCCGCCCGGCCACCGCGACGTCCTGGACGTCCGGTACTGGCTGGGCCGCTGCATCGCGCTGCAGGGCCGCTGGCCGGAGGCCGAGGACGGACTGCGCCGCCTGCACGCGGACCAGACGGAGAGCCTCGGCGCCGAGGACCCGGACACCTTGCGGACCGAGAGCATGCGCGCGTCCGTCGTGACGGTGCTCGGACGCTACGCGGAGGCCGGAGCCGCACTCCGCACGGTCCTCGACGCCCAGCGGACCGTCCTCGGGGAGCGGCATCCCGAGACCCTGACCACCTACCACACCATCGGCCGGGTGGAGGCGAACCGCGGACACTGGGCCGAGGCCGAGGCGATGTACCGGACCGCCTGCACCGGCCGGGCCGCCGTGTTCGGGATCGACCATCCCGTCACGCTGGCCAGCCGCAACCGACTGGCCTGGACGATCGGCGAGCAGGGCAGACCGGCGGAGGCGGCAGCCGAGCTGCGGAAGGTCCTCGCGGTACGCCGCGACCTGTTCGGCGGCGAGCACCACGACACGCTCGCCACGACCGAACGGCTGGCCTGGGTCCTGGCCCTGGACGGACGGCTGGACGAGGCGGAACGCGAGCTGACCGCGGTGGTCGGGGCCAGGACGCGACTGCTGGGCCCCGACTACGTCGGCACGCTGAGCTCCACCGTCCTGCTCGCCCGGGTCGTCGCCCTGCGCGGCCGGCCGGCGGATGCCCGGGCGATGCTCACGGACGTCCACCGGCGGCAGGTGCAGCTCTTCGGCCCGCAGCACCCGCAGAGCCGGGAGATCGGTGACCTGATCGAGACCCTGGCCTGACGCGGCCCCGGCCCGGCCCGACCGGGGCCGAAGACGTCCGATGACTGCCCTGCGAGAGAGGCCCCTGAGCTCGTCCGGTCGGCGCCGGAAGGTGCCGGCCCGGGGCTGGAGGCGTCCTTCCGGAACGCAGCCCCGGCCGTACCCGATAAGGCGGCGCGTTGGCCGTGGGTGAGCAGGGGGAGGGCGCGGGAGTTGGCGACAGCGGGGGTGGCGGGGCGTGTGTCGAAGTGGCTCCCGCTTGCGCGGATGTCATGCCCGTCCGTGATTCCAAGGACCCGAACGGCCCCGCCCTGTGCTTCCCCGCCGACGCCTGGCAGCAGTCCTTCGTCACGGCGGTCCGCGCGGGCGAGTTCGGAACCGTCTGAGCAGTACGCGCCGAGGCCTCGCCGCCCCCGTGCCGGGAGCGGCGAGGCCTGCTGCGCTCCGCTCAGCGGCCGTGCTCCCGCAGGAAGGCTCCGGCGTAGGCCGCGGCCTCCTCCCTGGCCTCATACCGGGTGTCGCCGCCCGCCGCGCCGTGCGCTCCGTCGGCGCCCGTGCCCGTCCACGTCCAGCCGCCGGACGACGGGTCCTGCGTCAGTCGGGCCTCCCCGCCGAAGAGTTGAAGGGTGATCGGGGTTGCGGTCGACGGGCGGCCGACGGCGTCGGGCCACTTCTTGCGGGCGCCCTGCCGGGTGATGCCCCACGCCGCGCCCAGCTGTTCGTAGCTGGCGCCGTAGGAGCCGGCGGTCCCGGCGGCCATCGCCGTCAGCCGCTTGACCTCCGCGTCCACCACCTTCCAGGCGGCGAGGACGGACAGGGCCACCTCGGCCGGGTCCGCGTTCCACATCTGGTGCTCGGGAAGTCCGGTCGCCCGGGAGCGGAGCGCGGTGGCGAGGGGATTGAGGGCGTCGAGGAGGGACTTGCCGAGTTCGGCCTGCTCTTCGGGGGTGATCTCAGACGCTGTCATGTGACAACCATAGTTAACGAAGGCCGTTCGCGGAAACGTGGCAGTCTGTGTGCTCGACCGGGTGCGCTCCCGTCAGGTGACGGTTGGTCCGCGTGGGTGCGTCCCGTCACCGCATCGGCGTAGGGGGGCCGGTGACCGGTGACCCGACCCGAGCGGGCTGGGCGAGGCTGCGACCATGGCTTCCATCCACCGTTTCCTCACACGCGTGCGCCGCCGGGCCGGCGCGGTCGCGCTGCCGTGCACCGTGCTGTCGGCCCTGGTGCCGGCCCTCGCCCTCGGCCCCGGGGCGGCCACCGCCGCAGCCGCCGCACTGCCCGGCGGGCTCGGGCCCTGCATACCCGGCGACTGCCCCGCGACGTATCCGACGGTCATCAACAACGGCCCGATCGCCGGCCGGGACAACGGCATCAACCTCTTCGTCGGCGGCGACTTCCTGGTGCGCGGCCGAGCCGCCGAGGCCGAGGGCCGCCTGGTCGTCCTCGGCGGCTTCGACCAGAACAAGGACGCCACCTCCGGTGGCCTCTACAACGTCGGCATCGTGGGCGTCGGCTCCCGGGTGCCCCCGCCGGACGGCGCCGACTTCCTGACCACCGGAGCCGGTGTCACCGTCGCCGCCGGGCAGCGCCTGTCCGCCGAGGGCGGCGCCGTCCGCCACGCGGGGGCGGTCAGCGGGACCGTGCTCGGCACCCTCGTCCAGGACGCCGCCGCCGTACGGCCCTTCAGCGCGCTGCGCGGAGAGCTCTCCGCCGCCTCCGACTGCTACGCCCGGGTCGGCGGGGCGCCCCGCACGCCGACCGGCACCGCGGTCAACCAGGGCGGTCAGACCCTGTTCACCGGCGACGGCGCCTCGGCCCTCCAGGTCTTCAACGTCGACTTCGACCTGACCGGTCCGACCGGCGGCCAGCAGGGCATCGTGTTCGCCGGCATCCCGGCGAACGCCACGGTCCTCGTCAACGTGCTGGGCTCCGCCCGCACCCTGAACACCTACAGCGGCGCCATCGACGACGCCCACGACCCGCTCAACGCCTACCGCCAGCGCCTGCTGTGGAACTTCCCCGACGCGACCTCGGTCACCCTCGCCGGCACCGGCCAGTTCCAGGGCAGCTTCCTGATCGGCGAGCAGACCTCGCAGACCACGGTCACCCTGCCCGGCATCAACGGCCGCTTCTTCACCACCGGTTCGCTCACCCACACCAGCCTCGCCACCGGGGGCGGCGGCCAGGAGTTCCACGCCTATCCCTTCACCGGTGACCTCCCCGCCTGCGACACCACCCCGGTGACCGGCCAGGTGCGGGTGCTGAAGACGGACGCCGACACCGGCAAACCGCTGGCGGGCGCCCGGTTCGAGCTGTGGCGGGAGACCAACGGCGCGCCGGGGCTGCAGACCACGGGCGCCAACCCCGACACCGGCGTGGGCACGGCCTGCACCACCGGCGCCAACGGCCTGTGCGCACGGACGGTGGAGACCGGGACGTACTACTGGCGGGAGACCGGCGCGCCGCCCGGCTACCAGCTGCCCGCCGACCCGGTGTTCGGCCCGCTGCTGCTCACCGCCGCCAACGCCCGGGCCGGTGTGCAGGTGACCGCCGCGGACTGCCCGACCCCGGCGCCCCCGCCCGGCGGCTCGATCCACCTCACCAAGAAGGACGCCGACGACTGCGCACCGCTGGCGGGCGCCCGGTTCGAGCTGTGGCGCGAGACCAACGACGTCCCCGGCCTGCAGACCGGCGGCACCCGGCCCGACACCCGCACCGGCCCGGCCTGCACCACCTCCGCCACCGGCGGCTGCGACTTCGACCACCTGCCGGACGGGACGTACTACCTGCGCGAGACCGCCGCTCCGGCCGGCCACCAGCTGCCGCAGAACCCGGTGACGGGCCCCTACACCGTCGACTCCACGAGCGGTGGGGACTGCGTCACGGTCGTCCTCACCAACAAGAAGAGCGACGACTGCTGACCCCCGGGAACGCCCTCGACGTCAGGCCGCCACGACCGGCCTGACGTTGCGTCCGGTCCCAGGCCCTGCCCCGGCCGGTGCCCCCGACCGACCCCGGCGGCCCGGTCGGGGGAGAGGGCTTCCCTTCCCCGGGATCATGGCCGGGCCGAACCGGGCGTGCGCTGCTCCGCCCGGTGTGTCACCGCCGCGCGGATGACGCGGGCACGCTCGGCGGGCGCCGGCAGGCGATTCGGCAGGGCGGCACAGGAGTTGTTCATCGCGCAGCCGGTCCTCGGCCGAGGCGCGGCGGATCACCGCGCCGCCCGCAGCGGTGAGTGCTGCCGTCAGGACGGGGCGTGGGGGCGAGGGTGCCAGGACGAGGGTGCCAGGACGAGGGCGTCAGGACGACGGCGTCAGGACGGGGTGAGGACGCTCGCCCGCGTCGGCCGGCGCCTTCGGCAGCTCGCGCATCCCGCGTAGCGGTGAGCAGAGCACCGGGAGGACGGCGAGCAGCTCTCCCAACGCACCGACCCAGAGCGCCTGCCGGACGCCGAGGCTCTGCCCCAGCACCCCGCCGAGCAGCGCGCCGAGCGGCATCACGCCCCAGACCAGGAAGCGCACCGTCGCCGTCATCCGGCCCAGCAGCGGCTTCGGGCAGAGCCGCTGCCGGAAGGCGACCGAGGTGATCTTGAAGGTCATGAAGACCACCCAGCCCAGCGCCTGCAGCAGCACGGCCAGTGCGAGCCGGGCGTTGGCCCGGAACAGCGGCACCGCCAGCAGCCAGAGCACGGCGCTCCCCGCGACCGCCGCGCACATCGCCGGCCCCTGGCCGAGCCGCGTGGTGAACCGCACCGTGAGCAGGCTGCCGACCAGGCCGCCGACCGCCTCCGCGGTGAACACGAGCCCGCACAGGAACGGCGACAGGTGCAGCTCGCCGGCCAGCAGCACCAGCAGCATCGAGGCGCCGATCGTGCCGCACAGGTTGGAGAGGGCCGCGGTGAGCGTGACCGCCCGCAGCAGCCGGTCGCCGAGGACGAAGCGCAGCCCCTCGGCGATCTCCGCCCGCAGGTTCGCCCCCGGCAGGGCCGCGGGCCGGGCCTCGGTCCGCCGGATCCGGCTCAGCAGCAGTGCCGAGAGGCCGAAGCTCACCGCGTCCACCGCGAGCGCCACCGGCGCGGTCACCGCCCCGACCAGCGCGCCGCCCGCGCCCGGCCCGCCGACCTGGACGGTGCTGCGGCTCGCCTCGATCCGGACGTTGGCCGCCACCAGTTGTCCGTCCGCCACCAGGTGCGGCAGGTAGCTCCCGTACGCCACGTCGAAGAACGCGGTGCAGACGGACATCCCGAAGGCCACCGCGTACAGCTGGGGGAGGGTCAGCACGCCCAGCCAGGAGGCGGCCGGCACGGAGACCAGCAGCACGGCACGGACGGCGTCCCCGGCGATCATCACCGGCCGCTGCCGCACCCGGTCCACCCAGGCGCCCGCGGGCAGTCCGATCAGCAGGAAGGCCAGGTACTCGAAGGCCACCAGCAGCCCCGCTTCGAAGGGTGTGGCGTCCAGTGTGCCGATCGCCACCAGGGGGAGCGCGACCAGGGTGACGGCCGAGCCCGCCTGGCTCACGGTGTCGGCGGCCCAGAACCGCCGGAAATCGGCATGGCGGAACAGGGCGGTGGGAGGAGGTGTCATGCCGGCCAGCATCCCGACCGTCGTCCCGGTGCGGCCATTGTTTTAGGCTGGGCGAAAACATCGACGAGGGGTGGGGATGGGCGAACTGCGCTTCGGGGTGAACGACCTGGGCAACCTCAGGTTCGCGATCTCCCCGCTCTGGGAGACCGTGGCCGGGCTGCGCGCCGTCGCGGATCCCGGCCGGCACGTGGTGCACCTGCCGTGGATCCGCCGGGCGTCGGCCCTGCGTCAGGACGGTGTGCTCGCCGCGCGGATCGCGGCGCTGGAGGCGCCGGCCGGCCCACCCGACCGGGTGGCGGGCCGGCTGGTACCGGCTCCGCGCTGCCCGCTCGCCGAGATCGAGGAGGAACTGTCGGCCCTCCTGGGCGTCCCGGCCGAGCGCGTCCGTGACGGTCTCGCCGCCCCGGCCGAGCGAGCCCGCGACGGTCTCGCCGCCGCGAGCCGGCCCGCGGCGACCGGCGTCGAACGGCGGGCGGCCGAGGACCCGGAGCACGCCCTGCCCCAACCGGCCGGGGCCCTGCACGCCTGGTGGCAGGCGGCCATCCGGCCGCACTGGCCGCGGATCCGCGCTGTCCTGGAGGCGGACATCGCCCACCGGACGCGCCGACTCGCGGAGGACGGCATCCACGAGGTGCTGGCCGGGCTCCACCCCACCCTGCACTGGACCGGGGACCGCCTGGTCTCACCCGACCTGCCGGACGACGGCTCCGCTCTCGGCGGCGCCGGACTCACCCTCACCCCGAGCGCCTTCGCCGACCGCTGCCACCTGCTGACGGGCCACCAGGACACTCCGCCCGCCCTGGTCTACCCGGCCCGGGCGCTGGGCCTGCTCTGGGAGCGCCGGGAGGGCGCCGGCGACGCACTGGCCCGCCTGCTCGGCCGCAGTCGCGCCCGGCTGCTCGACTGCACCGGCTCCCCGGCCACCACCACCCAGCTCGCCGCCCGGACCGGCCTCAGCCTGGGCGCGGTGTCCCAGCACCTCGCCGTGCTGCGCGACGCAGGCCTGGTCACCGGCCACCGCTACCGCCGCGAGGTGCACTACACCGCGACCGACCTGGGCAAGGCCCTGCTCGCCCAGACGTAGGGCCGCGGCCGGCACGGCCCGCCGCGGCCCGTTGGGTCCGCCCCGCTCCACCGAGTCGCGGGGGGATGACGTGACAGGCGGTGGTGCCGCCTGCCACCGGGTGATCGAGCGCACGCCGAAAGGACGGCCGGGGACGGCGTCCGTCGGTGTCCGAGACGAACACGAGAACCGAACCGGCCGCAGCCACGGCATGTTTGGGGCTTCCGCCAGTACGCCGCCCCGGTCGGCGGGAGGGAGACTTCCGGCCAGGCGCCGCGGCCCGTCCGGAGGGCCGATGCCAAGGACAGAGGGGGGACACCACGATGAGTGGTCAACTGTACGACGAGATCGGCGAGGCGTTCGAGGGCTTCAAGACCCTCCCGCTCACCCGCTACGGGGAGGTGCCCGGCTTCCTCGCCCTCGTCGGTGACGTGAAGGGCAGGTCGATCCTCGACCTCGCCTCCGGAACCGGCTTCTACAGCCGTGAGTTCAAGCGCCGCGGCGCGTCCCGCGTCCTCGGCGTGGACATCTCCTCCGCGATGGTCGACGCGGCCCGGGCGATGGAGGACGCCGACCCGCTGGGCGTGCAGTACGAGGTCGGAGACGTCGCCGACCTGCGCCCTTTCGAGGAGCCCTTCGACATCGCGCTCGCGGTCCAGCTGTTCAACTACGCCGAGGACGTCGCCACCATCGAGCGGATGTGTCGCACCATCCACCGCAGCCTCGCGGCCGGGGCCGGGTTCTTCGTCTTCACGCAGAACCCGGACTTCCGGTTCGACGGGCCGTCGCTGTCCAAGTACGGGTTCCTGTGCGAGTCGCTCGGCGAGGAGACCGAGATCGGGCCGCGGGTGAGGATCACCGCGCTCCTGGACCCGCCGATCTCGTTCGTCGCGAACCCGCCCAGCCGCGAGGCCCTCGAAGAGTCCCTGCGGGCGGCCGGGTTCACCGAGCTCACCTGGGTTCCGCTGGAGATCTCCGAGGCCGGGTTGCGCGAGCACGGCAAGGAGTTCTGGGACGACTTCGCCGGCAACCCCCCGCTGACGATGCTCCGCTGCCGCGCCTGACCCCGAGCGGCCCGCTCCCGGTCCAGCCGGGATGCCGTTGGCGGAGATGACCGGCCGACCGCGATAGGTGACGTCGGTCTCCGGGACCGGTCCCGGAGACCGACGTTCGCCGTTGCGGGGGAGCGGCGTGTCGGTGCGGGTCGGGGGAACCCGGGAGGTGCCGGCGGAGGACCGCCCGCGGCCGGCGGATCCGATGCGTGGCACCGCCGAATGGCCTCGCCCGTCCGTGCGGAGCACAGCGCCCGCGCGGCTGATTTCCGAAAGGCCGTCGGCCGCCCGCGGAGGGTGGCACTCCGGGCGCCCAGTCCTGGACGGGCGGGCCGGACACGGACTCGCGGGTGTGCTCGGTGATCCGCCGTTCGGACGCCCGAGGCCGTCATCCGAACGGGAACGAGCCATTCACGTCACCACCGTGCCGGTTCGATGACTTGAGAGCGACCGAACCACCGGCCAGGTCGGCATCCGGGGCGATCCCGGCCGCCCGATGGCCCTCCGCTCTTCGAGGAGTACCCGTCCATGCGCCTGTTCGCGGCTCCCTCGGGTGTCGAGCCGTTCCGCCGTACGAGTGGTCCGGCGACCGCGCCGACCACCCGTTCCCTTCCTCCCCGCTCGACGCCACCCCCCGGAGGAGCCGTGCGACCGACCGGGCGCGGGCCGGCCCGCCGTGCGGCGATGACCTTGACCAGCGCGATGGCCCTGCTGGTCGGAGGCCTCCAACTCGCCACCGCCCCACCGGCGTCGGCCCTCGACAACGGCCTCAACCGGACCCCGCAGATGGGGTTCAACAACTGGAACGCCACCCGCTGCGACGACCGGTTCAACGAGGACATGATCAAGGGCATCGCCGACCTCTTCGTCAGCAAGGGCCTGAAGGCGGCCGGCTACCGGTACGTCAACCTCGACGACTGCTGGGCCCTGCCGGAGCGCAACGCGGCCGGGGACCTCGTCCCCGACCCGGTCCGCTTCCCGCACGGGATCAAGGCGCTCGCCGACTACGTCCACGACAAGGGCCTGAAGTTCGGCCTCTACTCCAGCGCCGGGACCATGACCTGCGACGTCAAGGGCTTCCCGGGCGGGCTCGGCCACGAGCGCCAGGACGCCAACCTCTGGGCGTCCTGGGGCGTCGACTACCTGAAGTACGACAACTGCAACAACCAGGGCGTCGACGCCAAGACGCGCTACCAGGCCATGGGCGACGCGCTGAAGGCCACCGGCCGGCCGATCCTCTACAGCATCTGCGAATGGGGCACCACCGGCCCCTGGAACTGGGCCGGCCCCGTCGGCAACTCCTGGCGCACCACGTGGGACATCGGCGACACCTGGCAGAGCATGATCTCCATCGCCCAGGCCAACCAGGGCACGGCCGCCTACGCCGAACCCGGCGCCTTCAACGACCCCGACATGCTGGAGGTCGGCAACGGCGGCATGACCGCCACCGAGTACCGCACCCACTTCAGCCTGTGGGCCGAGATGGCCGCCCCGCTGATGATCGGTACCGACCTGCGCACCGCCGGACCCGAGACCTTCGAGATCCTCACCAACGCCGACGTCATCGCCGTCGACCAGGACCCACTGGGCCGGCAGGGCTCGGTGGTCTCCAGCCAGAACGGCCTGGTCGTGATGAGCAAACCGCTGGCCGACGGCGGCCGGGCCGTCACCCTGACCAACGAGGGCTCCTACGACGCCGTCATCAGCACCACCGCCCAGACCCTCGGCATCGGCGGCGCGCCCCTCTACACGGTCAAGGACCTGTGGTCGAAACAGACCGCCATCAGCAGGGACGCCATCAGCGCCACCGTCCCCGGGCACGGCACCGCGATGTTCCGCGTCACGCCGGTGGCCCCCTCGACCGGGACCGCCCAGTGAGCGCGAGGGGGCCGGGTGGGGGACCGTCGGCCTGTCGCGGCGCCGTCCGTGACGCGGGTGCCACCAGACTGCTCTGACGATCCGTCATTCTTCAGGGCTCCCGCAGGAGGATTTGTGCTCCGCTTCCGCTCCGCCGCCTCCGCCCGGACGCGGGCCGCCCTGGTGCTCGGTGTCGCGGTGCTCCTCGTCGGGCCGGCGGCGCCGGGCGCGGGTGCGACGGGTCGGGCGATCGGGCGGCCGACCCCGGCGCACGTGGTCGTCGCGGATCCCGCGGGCTACGTCAACCCGTACGTCGGAACCCGGGCCGACGCGCCGGACCGGGGGCATGGCGGGGGCGCCGGCAACACGTTCCCCGGGGCGTCGGCGCCGTTCGGCATGCTCCAGTGGAGCCCCGACACCGTCACCTACCAGCACGGCGGTTACGCCTACGACGACCCGCGGCTGAGCGGCTTCAGCCTGACCCACATCTCGGGGGCGGGCTGCGGCGACTACGGGACGACCCCGTTCATGCCCGTGCTCGACGGCGTGCCCGTGGCGTTCACCGGGTTCTCGCACAACGACGAGCGGATCGCCCCCGGCTCGTACGCCGTCGACCTCGCCAACGGGATCGGCGCCGAACTCGCCGTCACCCAGCGGTCCGGGATCGCGCGCTTCACCTATCCGGCCGGGCACACCGCCTCGCTCACCGTCGACGCGGGCCGGGCCTTCAACGCGGCCGCCGGGGAGGTCACCGTCGCGGGGAACACCATCTCCGGTCACACCGACAGCGGTGGCTTCTGCGGTACGGGCAACCGCTACCGGCTCTACTTCCACGCCGAGTTCGACCACCCGTTCAGCCACGTGGACCTCGGGGGCGCGGGCGGCCGGCCCGCCGGGGCCGGTGCCCCCGGACGCGCCACCGCCACCGGTCACAGCGCGGGCGTCGCCCGGGAGGACGCCCCCGGCGCCGAGCCGGGGGCCGACCAGGGCCGGGGGCCGGCCGCGCCGTCCCGCCACCGGCCGCCCGCCGCCTCCGACTCCCGTTCCGCGGCCGCCCCGGCCGCCCCGGACGCGCGGGTCGTGGCCGCCTCCGAGCCTGCGGCCGGGGCCGCCTCGGACGCCCAGGTCGTGGTGTCCTTCGACACCGGCGCGGACCGGGTGGTCACCGCACGGGTCGGGATCTCCTTCGTCAGCGCCGACGGCGCCCGCGCCAATCTGCGGGCCGAGCAGCACGGCGCCGGGCTGGACGAGATCCGCGACGCCGCCCGCGCGCGGTGGAACTCCCTCCTGGGCCGCATCGCCGTCTCCGGCGGTACCCCCACCCAGCGGCGGGTCTTCTACACCGCGCTCTACCACGCACTGCTCCACCCGAGCGCGCTCAGCGACACCGACGGCCGCTACCCGGGCTTCGACGGGCAGATCCGCACCACCCGCCCCGGCCGGATCCAGTACGCCGACTACTCCGGCTGGGACGTGTACCGCTCCCAGATCCAGCTGGTCGCGCTGATCGCCCCCCACGAGGCCACCGACATCGCCCAGTCGATCGTCGACCAGGCCGCCACCGCCGGCTACTTCGACCGCTGGACACTCGCCAACGGCGGCACCGGCGTCATGGTCGGCGACCCGCTGCCCGTCATGGCCGCCACCGTGCACGCCTTCGGCGGCACCGGCTTCGACGCCCACCGGCTGCTGCGCCTCGCCCTCGACGGCAGCCGCGACGAGCGCGAGCGTCCCGGACACCAGCCGTACGGCGCACTGGGCTTCGTCCCGGTGGGCACCGGCGGGGTCTGGGGTCCCGCCGCCACCACCCTGGAGTACACCACCGCGGACTTCGCCCTGGCCCAACTCGCCGGCCGGCTGGGGGACTCCGCCACCCACGCCGCGCTGCTGCGACGCTCCGCGAACTGGCGCAACCTCTTCAACGGCGACAGCCGTCACCTCCAGCCGCGCAACGCGGACGGCAGCTGGCCGCCCTTCAGCCCCGAACAGCAGGACGGCTACGTCGAGGGCAACGCGGCCCAGTACACCTGGATGGTGCCGTACGATCACCGCGGCCTGTTCGACGCGATGGGCGGCAACGACGCCGTCGCCGCCAGGCTCGACGACTTCTTCACCGATCTCAACGCCGGAGGCGGGACGCCCCACGCCTACCTCGGCAACGAACCCTCGCTCAACACCCCCTGGGCGTACGCCTACGCGGGCCGCCCGCACCGCACCCAGGACGTGGTCCGACGCGCCCTCACCACGCTGTTCGCCGACACCCCGGGCGGCGAGCCGGGGAACGACGACCTCGGCGAGCTGTCCTCCTGGGCCGTGTGGGCCGCGCTGGGCATGTACCCGCAGGCCCCGGGAAGAGCGGAACTCGTTCTCGCCAGCCCGCTGTTCCCCGCCATCACCGTGTACCGGGGCAACGGCGCAACCATCGACGTGGACGCCCCCGGCGCCTCCGGGACCGTCCGCTACGTCCACGCGCTGAGCACCGACGGCCGGCCGACCCAACGTCCCTGGGTGAGCGAGGACTTCGTCCGCCACGGCGGCACCCTGGCCTTCACCCTCGCCGACGCCCCCGACCCCACCTGGGGCGCCGACCCGGCCGACGCCCCGCCGTCCTTCGCGGCGGGCCCGGCCGACGCACCGCCGTCCTTCCCGGCTGGCCCCGCCGACGCCGCGCCGTCCGTCGCGACGGGCCCCGCCGCCACACCCGCCGAACGGGGCTGACCGATCAGCCCGGCGGCGGCACCGCCGGGAGCGCCCGGATCCGCGGACGTCTCGCGGCCCCCGCCCGGCAGCTCCCTCCCGGGAGGGAGGCGCAGCCCCTCCGGGGCGGGATCCGTGCCGGAGGGAGCCGCGATTGACTGTGAGGGTCATCGACGAACGGGGAGGAAGACCCATGCTGCGCAACCGAATCGGACGGAGGCTCGCCCAGGCCGCGGCGGCCTTGGTCGTACTGGGCGGACCGGCCGCGGTGCCCGCCGCCGCGGCCGGCACCACGGACGGACCGGCCGACATCCGGGCCGCCATCGAGGCGGCCCCGGGTTTGCGCATCGTGGAGGAGAGGCCGGCCGCCCCCGGGTTCCGCTTCTTCGTCCTGACGCTGCACCAGCCCGCCGACCACCGGCACCCCGAGCGGGGCGGATTCGAGCAGCGCCTCACCCTCCTGCACCGCGGCACCGACCACCCCACCGTGCTGTACACCAGCGGCTACGCCGTCTCCACCGCCCAGTACCGCTCGGAGCCGGCCGAACTGCTGGACGGCAACCAGGTGAGCACCGAGCAGCGGTTCTTCGGCACCTCCCGGCCCGAACCCGCCGACTGGAACGACCTCGACATCCAGCAGGCCGCGGCCGACCACCACCACGTGATCGAGGCGCTGCGCGCGGTCTACCGGGCACCGTGGATCTCCACCGGCGGCAGCAAGGGCGGCATGACCACCGTCTACCACCGCCGGTTCTACCCTCAGGACGTGGCCGGCTCGGTCGCCTACTCGGCGCCGAACAACGTCGACGACCGCGACGACCACGCCTACCTCGACTTCCTGCGCACGGTCGGCACCCCCGAGTGCCGCAGCGCCCTGCGGGCCGCGCAGCGGGCCCTGCTGGAGCGCCGCACCGCCCTGGTCGCCCGGTACCAGGCGTGGGCGGAGGCCAAGGGCGACGCCTTCCGGCTCGTCGGCAGCGCCGACAAGGCGTTCGAGATCGCCGTACTGCGCGCGCCGTTCATGTTCTGGCAGGGCCGCGGCCAGGCCGCGTGCCCGGCGGTGCCGGCCGCCGACGCCTCCGACGACGCGCTGTACGGCTGGCTCTTCGAGGTCGCGCAACTACCGGTCTACGCGGACTCGGTGGCCGAGCAGTTCGTCCCGTACTTCTACCAGCTCGGCACCCAGCTGGGGTACTTCCCGGTCGAGACGGCCCACCTGACCGGTCTGCTCCACCACCCCGGCGCCACCGAGCCGCGCACCTTCGTGCCGGCCGACATCCCGTTGCGGTACCGGCCGCAGGCGATGCGCGACGTCGACCGGTGGGTGCGTACCCGTGGCGAACGGCTGATGTTCGTCAACGGCGCCGCCGACCCTTCGGTCGCCGAGCCGTTCCGGCTGGGCGACGGCTCGCGGGACTCCTACCTGTTCCAGGTCCCCGGCGGCACGCACTCCGCCCGGATCGCCCAACTGCCACCCGCCGACGCCGCGGCGGCAGCCGCAACGCTGCGCCGCTGGGCCGGTGTGTAGGGCGGGCGTGCCCCGAGCGGGTGCCGTCGTCGAGGTCGACGGGTCGTCACGTCGTCGGACGCGGTGTTCCTGTCGGCAGGGCGGGAGCCCGCACGAGGTCTCGCCGGTCGGCGGGCCAGTCGGCCAGCGCGAGGATGCCCATGATGACGAGGTGGGCCGGCGCGGCCCGGCTTTCCGCCGCCGGGTCGTGGTCGACGAGGTGAGTGGCGACCGCGGCGGGGAGCACGAACACCAGCGTCGCGGCACCCGGGAACCGTGGTCAGCCCCGCAGGGTGGCGATGGCCTTCTCGATGCGCCGTTGGCGCGTCTCGGGCTTCTTCGCGCTCTCGATGGCGCGCACGTGCTCGCGCTTGTGGCTGTGCGCAAGGCCGTCGTACGCGGCGCGGGCGACCGGGTCGTCGTCCAGCGCCCGGGCGAAGTCCGCGGGCTCGACGACGACGCGCGGCTCGGTGTCGAGCTCCAGCTCGACCTCGACCTCCTCGCCGATCGCGACACCGGCGGCCCGCCGGTTGGCGTTGCTGAGGCCGATCAGACGGCGGCCACGCAGGATGGCGACCCGGCTCTTCCAGGAATGCCCGTTGACCGTGATGGTCACCGGCGGCCGCGGACCCCCGCCGAGCGCCTCCACCACCTCGGGCGGAACCTCCAGACCCCGCATGGGCTCGGGCGGCTCGACGAGAGTGTGGAACTTCATGGCGTGCTCCTTGTCGATCGGTGCGGGTCGGTCGTCCGAAGCCCTTCCGTGCTCACGGCGACGGGGGTGGGAGTCACATCGGCTCGGTCGGTGCGGCCGGTGTCGGCCACGAGTAGAGCTTCTCCCAGCTGCGGCGGGCTCACATCCGTGCCGGCCACGGAGGCCACCACGGAGCCGCCCGTACGTGGGGGGCCGAGGCCGAGGTGGTGCTGACCCTGGGGGAGGGGGGAGCGGCCTCCGCTGTCGCTGGCTACGGAGCAGCCAAGAACCCCTCGACCTCGCATCTCAGGGCAGGCGGCACATCGGCCAATGCCGACACGATCAGGCGGACCTCCCCGCGGAGTCCGGGGAACTCGCGCCAGACCTCCGCACTCCTGGTGAGCACGGCGGCCAGCAGATCGCCCTCGTACAGGTCGCCTTCCGCCAGTGGGGCGAGCCGAAGCACCTCCACCGCCAACGGCAGGAGATGGGCAAGGCCCACGTCCTGCCTGATCAGCAACCGCATGTCCTCGACCGTCAGGCTGCCGATCGGCTTGCACCGAAGCTCGCGCACGGTCGCCATCAGCCGGGTTTCGCCGCCGGACGAAGCCGACCAGTGGTCGCGCTCGAGTTCCTCGAGGGAGCGGTCTGGGTTCACGAGTCGAGTCACCGACCGATCGTCCCACGCCAGATCTCACCCGCAGCGAGCACCCGCATGGCCTTCCTCAGCTGCGCCGCGACCTCGTCACCGAGCGAGGCGGGGAACTCGCGCTCGGCGCTCTCGCGGGCGTCCTCCGCACCGGCCGCCCGCCTGCCGTGCTCGGTCAGCTGGACGACGTCGCGGCGTCGGTCCTCCGGCCAGCCCGTCCAGTCCGCGCGCTCGACGGCGGGACGCGGTACGGGCGCGGTCCCCGCCGGAGGCTCGTGTGGCAGTGGCGGGGAGTGCCGAGGCCTCCCACGTTCGCCTACGGCGTGGTCAACCGCAGGTGCCACCACGGCCGACTCGGCGGGTCGAACCACTGGCTGCCCAACCGTTCCGACGCGTACGGATCCGGCAACGTACGCCGCTCGAACTCCGCATCGAGCCGGGTCACGATCTGACTCAGTTCGCGGCGCGCGGCCGACGGAAGCGCGTCGAGCATGGCCTGCAGGTTGTCCCGACCACCCAGCACATCGTGGCACGGACAATCCGCCAACGGCACGTAGAGCCACCGACCGGGCCGGCGCAAGAACCGCTCGTACTGGCCGATCGCCTCGCTCAAGAAGCCGGGCCCGAACCTACGAGCCTCAAGGCGCCTGACTGCAGCTTGGGCACCTCGTCGCAGGCCCCGGACCTGACTGAACTGTCGGGACCGGCCCCGAACCAACCGCGTCTGGGCGCGCACGGCGCCGGGCGACTTACGCGGCATCGCCCCTTCGGATCAACGTCATGACGCCATCCTGCCACGCCACGGGCAGACCGACCGCCGAATTTCCTCCAGAACGGACGCCCTACCGGAGGCCCGCACCACCCCTGACGCTCGTGCACGTCCGGCCGCACCCGAGAGCGTCCCGGGTCGCGTCCAACCGGCCCCGCCCCGCCGTGCATCGCGGTGAACGCCGATCTCTCGGGCCTCGGTTGATCATCCGTGAGATCGACCGCACCGGGTGGCGCGTCCGCGAAGCCACCGGCCGAGCTCTTGCAAGATAGTCGTCGCGGAGATAATCTGTGCGTAGAGCAAATCGCTCGGCGAGAACGAGGGGGACGTCGTCATGTGGAGCCACGAGTACACGGGTGAGACGGTCGCAGCGCCGGAGGCGGTCTGGGCGGTGCTGAAGGACCTGGACGGCTGGGCGCGTTGGGACTCCTCGATGGAGTCGGTCTCGCTGCTGGGGCCGTTCGAGGTGGGCAGCAAGGTGTCGATGACGCCCACGGGCCAGGAACCGATCGTCTCGGTGATCACCGCGATCGAGGAGAACGTCCGCTACGCCGACGAGACCGAGTTCGAGGGCGTGGTGCTGCGGTTCAGTCACACGCTGAGCCCGCACGGCGACGGCGGCACCCGGGTCGTGCACCGGCTGGAGATCTCCGGCCCGGAGGCCGACCGGGTGGGCCCGGAGCTCGGCCCGGCCATCACCGAGGACTTCCCGGAGGCGATGGCCGCCCTGTTCGCCCACGCGCTCGGCACCGACGGCGGCGCCCGGTGAGCGAGGTGCGGCCCGCCGGTGGGGGCGGGCCGGACAGCGCGGGCTTCTGGCTCTGGCACGCCACCTTGCGCTGGCAGCGCGAGATCACGGCCGCGTTGGCGCCGTTCGACCTGACGCACGCGCAGTTCGTGCTGCTGGCCTGTGCCTGGTGGCTCAACGAGCACGGCGAGGTGCCCAATCAGCAGGAGCTGGCCCGTCAGGCGGGCACCGACGTCAAGATGACCTCCCAGCTGGTCCGCAAGCTGGAGGCCAAGGGGCTGCTGGACCGGGAGACCGACCCTGAGGACACCCGGGCCCGCCGGTTGCGGATCACCCCGCGGGGCGCGGAACTGGCCCGGTCCGCCGTGGTCGCGGTCGAGCGGGTGGACGCGGCGTTCTTCCGCCCGGCCGAACAGGCGGCCGGCCTGGACGAGCGCACGCTCAACTCCCTCCTGCGGCACCTGGCCCAGGCCGACGGCGCCGGCTCGCCCTGACCGGGCGGGGCGGCCCGCCGGCCGGCCCGCCCGTGGTGGCAGGCCGGACGGCGGCCGGTTGCCCACCGCTCCGGCCCGGGGAGGCAAGGCCGGCCCGGGGGGCGCCGGGGTTCGGAGCCGCGGCGGGGCGGGCATGGCCCTCGGCATGACGACACGCTCGACCAAGTACCGTTGCGGCCACTGCGGCCACTGCGGCTACTGCGGCCTGAACGGGCCCGCCGTCCCGGGCGAGCACAAGGGGCGGGCCAGCGCACCGACGCGCACCACGTGGCACGAATCCGCCTGCCGCACCTGGAGCCGACCGTGACCGCCCCCACCGCCGCCGGCCCGGGCGCGGCCTTCACCCCCGGCGCCACGGTGGTGCGCCGCGACGTCCACCTCGGCCGCGTCTGGTCGGCCCAGCCCTACCGGGCGCTGACGGACACCGGCACCGTCCTGCACCTCGCCTACTGGCCGGGCATCCGCTCCCTCGCCCCGACCACCTGGGCGACCGCGCTGCGCACCGGCGACGACACGGTGCGCAAGAGCGGCCTGCACGACCTCGCGGCCGGCAGCTGGGAGCTCGGCGCCTGGCATTGGCGCGACACGGTCGTCCGCTCCCGCTTCGAGACGAATGAGTGGTTCTCCCTGCACTGCTTCCAGGACCCGGTGACGGGCGAGCCGCTGCGCCTGTACGTGAACTTCGAGCGGCCGGTGGTCCGGACGCGGATCGGGATCGACACCCTGGACCTGCTCGTCGACCTGGTGGTGGAGCCGGACCTGTCCTCGGCGCGTTGGAAGGACGAGGACGAGTACGCCCAGGGCCGACGGCTCGGCTTCATCACGGACGCCGACCACCGCGTGGTCGAGCAGGCCCGGATGCGCGCCCTCGGCATGATCGAGACCCGCTCCGGCCCGTTCGCCGACCCGTGGCCCACCTGGACGCCGGACGCGTCCTGGCCGCTGCCCGTCCTGCCCCACGGCGCCGACCGGACCGGGACGGCCTGAGGGCGCGACCGGTGTAGTCCGGTGAAGAACGACCAATGAAGAACGACCAATGAAGAACGACCGGTGAAGAACGAGCGGTGAAGAACCACTGTGAAGGAACGACCGCTGAAGAACGGCCGGTGAAAAATCCGTGCCGTGTCCGCCCGGGCGGGGGCAGAATCGCCCCGTGGCGGACATGGGAGCGTTCCGGGATGCGGTCACCGACTGGGCGGCGGGTGGCCCCAGCGGGCCGGCGGGTGAGCTGGCGGTGCGACTGCGGGTGCGGACCGCCGTGCTGCTGGAGGGGCCGAGTGACGTCGCGGCGGTCGAGGCGCTGGCCGCGCGCTACAGCCGGGACCTGCCCGGCGAAGGGGTGTGCGTCCTGTCGATGGGCGGGGCGATGAACGTCGGCCGTTACGCGGGCCTGCTCGGGCCGCCGGGTCTGGGTCTCGGCCTGGCGGGACTGTGCGACGTGGGCGAGCGGCGGTTCTACGACCGCGGCCTCGAACGGGCCGGCGCGCCGGGCCGCGGGGTCTTCGTGTGTGCGGCGGACCTGGAGGACGAACTCATCCGCGCGCTGGGCGTGGCACGGGTCGAGGAGATCGTCCGGGCCGAGGGTGACCTCGCGGCCTGGCGGACGTTCGTGCGCCAGCCCGCGCAGCAGGGCCGGGCCCCGGAACAGCAGATGCGGCGCTTCCTCGGCACGAAGAAGGGCCGGAAGATCCGTTACGGCCGTCTCCTGGTCGAGGCCCTCGGCTCCGGGCGGGTACCCGCCCCCCTCCACGATCTGCTCGCGCACGTGTGACGGTGGCGCCGACCCGGAGGGCCGGCGGCGGACGGCAACGGACTGCGGGAGTCCGCCCCGTGAGCGCCCGTCGGGAGACAGCGAGCCGGGACGGCCGGCTACCGGCCGGGGGCGGCGTCGTCGAGGGCGGCGAGCAGGCGGGCGTGGACGGCGAGGGCCGCCTCGCGGGTGACCGGGTCGGGGTCGTCCAGATGCGGGGCGATCAGCTCGGCGGCCGCGGCGAGGACGGGGACGGGCACGTGTGCGGTGCGCAGGTGGAGGAGCTGGGAGGCGGCCCGCTCGCCGGGCGTGGCGGCCGTGCGGGCACCTGGGATCAGGGCGTTGATGCCCCGGGGGATCTGACTGCTGGTCACCTGCCCATTCTCCCGCGCGCGGATCGGTCGTGGTGACCACGGCCGGTCTCCCGGCGCGTCGGCGGGGCGCCGCGTCGGGAGTCGGCCCGAGCCGGGGCGTCCGGCGGGGGAACGGGGCGGGGGAGGGGGCGGTGAATTCCGTTGCCCGGTCTGCGTACTCCCGGCCGCGGCCGCCGGCACTGTCCGTTCCCCGAACGCCGCGGGAGCGGTCGTCACGAGCTCCGGATCGCGGAGTGCTCCCCGTCACCGGGCGGTCGGCGCTCGTGCGCGGCGAATTCGACGATGCGGTCCAGGGGCGGCGCCCAGCCCTGTGCGGTGTCCACGACCAGGCAGGGGACGTCGAGCGCGATCGGGACCCACGACTCGATGGGCCGCTTCCCCTCCGCGATGCGCCGCAGGAGATCGGCATCCGCGTGCACGGCGCGCGAAGGCGTCTCCGCGGCCCGGCGGGTGATGCGGTCGCGGGCGAGTTCGGGATCGACGACGCAGCGCACGACACGGATGCTCGCCAGGTCCGCGAGCGGCTCCAGGCCCGGACGCCACAGACGGTCCTGGAACGCGGCCTCCGCCACCACGCTCGTTCCCGACTCCAGGAGCTCGCCGAGGGTGTGGAAGAACGTCTCCAGCGTCCTCAGGTCCAGCGTCCTCAGGTCCACGTCGCCCGCAGGGTCCGCGCCGGTGGCGGCCAGGCGTTCCTTGATCTCGTCGCGGCAGACCGCCGGCCAGCCGAGTGCGTCGGCCAGCGCGTGCGCCAGCGACGTCTTGCCCGCCCCGGGCGGGCCACTGACGGCGACCAGTGTCGGGCGCTCCGTCATGCCGCCTCCCCTCGCTCGTTCACGGCACCATTCTCGAACCCGGCGCCGGTACGGACCGGGGCACCCGGTGGACGTCCCTGATCGGGTGCCGGTGGCGCTACCACGGCGAGCGGCGGCCCGCTGTCGATGATCCACCAGCCGCGGCCCGCTATCCGCGGCCTGTTCCGTGCTCGCGGAGGGTGCGGCGCGCGGCGCCCAGGACGAGCAGGACCCAGAGGACGCCGACGCCGGCCACGGCGTAGACGCCGCCGACGAAGGGCGTGTTCGGGTGCGTCGCGGCGGGCGGGGCCCACCCCTCCGGGTCGACGAGGACCGTGAGGGTGGTGCCGACGTCGGCCCTCGACGCGCAGCCCGAGCCGTCGTACGAGGCGTGCGGCAGTGGCTGTCCGTCGGCCCGGCGGATGCCGCACGACCAGCTCACCCTCCCGCTCCTGTCCTTCGAGGAGTGGGCCGAGGTGATCACCACCTGGGTCTCCACTCCGCGGTGGGCGATCAGCTCCGCGCGCAGGCTGGCCGTCGGTGTGACGACGAGGAGGATGCCCAGCAGGACGCCGGGCCAGAGCACCCAGCCGCTGGTGCGCACCACCATCAACCCGCCGAGCGCCCCGATGAGCACCAGGACGGCGAGGATCATGCCGGGGGCCTCGTAGTCAGGGTTGGTGGCGAGCGCCAGCAGCCCCACCAGCAGCACCGGGACGACCACCGCGGTCAGGAGCGCCGCTCGGCGGACGGTCCGCGGCGACGGCCGGCGGTCGTTGCCGCCACGCCTCCGCCCGGAGCGCTTGCCTCCTGACGGTTTCGCAGGCCGGACCACCCCCTCGGCCAGTGGTCTCTTCCGCTTCTTCGTCCGGCTCCCCGCCATGCCGCCCCCGTTCCGTCGTCGACCGACCGCGCACCCGCTCACCCGCGGACCGACCGCGCACCCGCTCGCCCGACCGCCCGACCGCCCGACCGCCCGTGCGCCCGGCCGCTCGCGCCACCACAGTCTGCCGCCGGCCCCGCCACGCCGGGAAGCCCGCGTACCGGCTCGGGGCCGCGCGACGGCGGCCGGTGGGCGTGGGGGACGAACGGCCGGCGACGGGAGCGACGCAGGTGGGACGGGCCACCGCTCCCGGGGCGGCGGCAGCCGGCGCCCCGGGAGCGGCGGGGAGTGCGGACTCCCGGCGTGCCGGAAGCCTTGTGCGGCCCGGTGGTGATCCCCATACTTCCCGTCAGCGCCTGTCAGGGGCAGATCACCCACCGTCGTTCCCCATGGGCGCCGGCGGGTGTCCGCGCACGGCCTGACCGCGCCTCACGGCCCCCCAACCCTCAGGGGCCTCTCACTCCCAGGAGGAGATCAGTGAGGATCAAGCGCACCGACTCCGGCCACGGCAAGGCCAGACGCACCCGCCTGCTCGCCGTGGCCGTCGGCCTGCTGTCCGCCACCGCCGTCGCCGCGCCGAGCGCCGTCGCCGCCCCCACCCAGTCCTTCGGCCCGGCCCGGCTGGCCGCGGTGAGCGACGCCGTCCTGAACACCGGCGTCGACGGCATCGCCTGGTACACCGACGCCGCCGCCGGCCGCGTCGTCGTGACGGCGGACAGTACCGTCTCCCCGGCCTCACTCGCCCGGCTCCGGCACGCCGCGGGTGCCGACGCGGCCGCCCTGCGGATCCAGCGCACCGCCGGCGTGCTGACCCCGCTGCTCGCCGCGGGCGACGCCGTCTACGGCGGCGGGTACCGCTGCTCGCTCGGCTTCAACGTGGTGAGCGGCAGCAGCTACTACTTCCTCACCGCCGGCCACTGCGGCAACGTCGCCAAGACCTGGTACACCAACTCCGCCCAGAGCACGCTGATCGGTGCGACCGTCAACTCCAGCTTCCCGGGCAACGACTACGCCCTGGTCCGGTACGACAACGGCGCGCTGAGCCACAGCGGCGGCTTCTCCTCCGCACCCGACGCCTACGTCGGTGAGTCGGTCAAGCGCACCGGGTCGACCAGCGGCACCCACGGCGGTACGGTCACCGGCCTCAACGCCACCGTGCGCTACTCCGGGGGCGGCACCGTCCGCGGCATGATCCAGACCAACGTCTGCGCCGAGCCCGGCGATTCGGGCGGCCCGCTCTACGACGGCAGCAAGGCGCTCGGCATCACCTCCGGCGGCAGCGGCGACTGCCGCACCGGTGGGACGACCTTCTTCCAGCCGGTGAACGAGGCCCTCGCCGCGTACCACGTGAGCGTTTACTGACCCGGACCGCCTCCGGATCCCGTCCGGTGGCCCGGCCGACCCGCCGCGTGCGGCAGCAGGCCGGCCGGGCCACCCGGATGGCAGCCCGACAACCGGGTGACGTCAGGGAGTTCACCCGCAGGAACCAGCAGCAGGCCGCCGGAACGCCCGACGGCCCGGAAGGAGCCACGACCCCCGTGCCGATCACCGACATTCCGGCAGCCCTCGGACGCGCCGGAAGCGCCCTCGCCGCGGCCTCGGCGGCCGCCGTCCTGCTCGCGGCCGTGACCACCCCCGCCGCAGCCGTCAACTCCTACAACGCCTCGCCCGCACCCGAGCGCACCGAGGTGGGCGCGCTGGTGGTGCAGTGGGACGACGACGGGAACCCCGCCACACCGGACCGGGTGGACTGGATGTGCTCGGGCACCATGGTGGACGGCGACACCTTCCTCACCGCCGCGCACTGCACCGGCGACTGGCCGGCCGGCGCCCGCTTCTACGTCTCCCTCGACCAGGACGTGCAGGCCGGACTGGACGCGGCCCGGGCCGCGCACCCCGGCGACCCGTCGGCCGTCGCCGCCGCGGTCGCCGTGGAAGGGTCCGCCCACCAGGACCCCGCCTACCCCGGCCCCGCCGCCGACCCGCACGACATCGCCGTCGTCCAGCTCCCGGCGCCGGCGGTCGCCGCGCGCTGGGCCTTCACCCCGGCCGCCCTCCCGACCGAGAACCAGCTCGGCGCGCTCGGGCCGCAGGGCCTCAACGCGACTCCGTTCACCGTCGCCGGCTACGGCACCCAGGAGGCGCAGCGCGGCCCCGGCGGGCTGACGCACCCGGGCGGCGGCGTGCGGATGAAGGCGCCGGTGACGTTCAACGCGCTCAACGCGCCGTGGATCCGGCTGGGGATGACCGCCCCGCAGGGCAACGGCGGCGCGTGCTACGGGGACTCCGGTGGCCCGAACTTCGCCACCGTCGGCGGGAGGTTCCTGCTGGTGGCGACGACCATCACCGGGGACGGGCCGTGCTACGCGACCAACGTCGCCTACCGGCTCGACACGCCGGTCGCCCGGGCCTTCCTCGCCCCGTTCGTGACGCTGCCCTGACCTGACCGCCGGCCCGTCGCGCTGCCCGGGGCGGAAGCGGAGCGATCACCCAGGGTGACGCGCCGTTCCGCCCCGCGGGCGCGGCGATTCCGGGCCGTCCGGGCCCGGTGATCACCGGCGAGGCCCCGGAATGGTCGAGCCGCCGTGGGTCCGGCGATACTGGACATGAACGCCGTGCACCCGCACGGCGGGGAGAAGGACATCGGTCATGGCTTCCGCTCCCCGAAAACCGACGGACGGCCGACGCGCCAGGATCGAAGCCCTCCGCAAGGAGGAGCGACGACACGAGCGCCGCCGCAAGATCATCTACGCCTCGGCGGCCGGCCTGATCCTGGCCGGGGTCGTCGCCGGTGGCATCTGGGCCGTGACCTCGGCCTCGGACAACGGCGGCAAGTCCGCGGCCGACATCGCCGGCGTCCAGACCTTCGGCCAGCTGGGCCGCACCCACGTCCAGACCCCGGTGAGCTACCCGCAGACGCCGCCCGTCGGCGGCGACCACAACCCGCTCTGGCTCACCTGCAACGGCAACGTGTACACCAAGCCGGTACCGAACGAGAACGCCGTGCACTCCCTGGAGCACGGCGCGGTCTGGATCACCTACAACGACAAGGCCGGTCCGGACGACGTCGCCGCCCTCGCCGCCAAGGTGCAGGGCAAGGCGTACACGTTCATGAGCCCCTACCCGGCCGAATCGGGGAAGATCACGCTCACCGCCTGGAGCACCCAGCTGGTGGTGGACAGCGCGAGCGACCCGCGCGTGGACGCCTTCCTGGCCGAGTACGTCCAGGGCCCGCAGACGCCGGAGCCCGGAGCGCCGTGCACCGAGGGGCTCACCCCGTGATCCCGTCACCCGCCGGCTGACCGGTTCGGCCGACGAGCGGCTCGGTGGCGTCCGGCCACGGAGCCTCCGCGAAAGCCTGTTGGCGGGCCACCGCGGCCACTGCTACTCGCTGCCCGGGATCGGGGGCCCGGTCGGATACGAGGGGGGAGTGATCTCCATCGGCATCCGGCTGGCGGTCGTCGAACCGCGCATCGTGGCCGCGGGCTTCTTCGCCGGGAGTCTCGTGCCCCGCACCATCATCGTTGAGGAGGCCCGCCGGGTCACCGTTCCGCTGCACGTCCTGCTGCAGTGGGACGACGAGGGGAACGACCGGCAGGCGGCCCTGGACCTGTTCGACGCCTTCGGCACCGAGGAGAAGACGCTGCACGCCAACATGGGCGGGCACACCGGCGTCCCGCAGTTCGAGCTCGACCCGGGCGCCCGGTTCTTCGCCCGGCATCTGAGGTGAGACCGGGCCGTCAGGCCGGCAGCGGGCGGTTGGCGGTGTCGGCCACGCCGCTCATCGAGGACCGGCCCCGGCCGCCCTCGATGAGCGGTGGCCGGCGGCCACGACCTTCGGCCGCCGACCGAGGTCCCCTTCACCGGGACGGTTCGGGGAACACCTGTGATGCGGGGACACCTGTCAGGGGTGCCTAGTGGGACCGTCCGGCCAGCGCCTTCACCGGGGCGGTCACCCCACCGCGCGGCTCGGCCGCGCGCTCGCCGCCGCTCGCGCCGAGCCAAACGGCGAACGCGACGACGAACAGGGCCTCCACGACGAGGGCGAGCGGGCCGTACGGCACCTCCCACTCGTCCTCCTGGTAGCCCGGCAGCCCGACGGTACGGGACAGCAGGAACCCGACGATCATGCCGATGCTGGTCGCCGACCCGACCAGCCAGGCGCCGATCGGCCGCCGCAGGAGCAGGAGACCGGCGGCAACGGCCAGCATCACCACGCTTCCGACCACGAAGAGGACACCGACGTAGGGCTTCTCCTCCAGATGTGAGGGGACCAGGATGAGGTGGACCACGGCGTTCGCCACGGCACAGGCCACCGCGGTCCCCAGCATGGCGTTTCGGACGAAGTGGGAAGTCATCACGATTCCAGGGGTAGCGCGACGACCCCCCGCCGCCGCTGCCTCTCCGCCGTTCGCGAGGGCGTGCCTCCCCTGGATACGTGTGCGGCCGCCCGAGCGTTCACCGCCCCGCGGATCCCGCTCTCGTGGGTCGACCGCGCCCCGGTACCGGCCCGCACCCGGCCCTGGCCGCAGTCACGCCCGGGCCGGCGCCCGCTTCGGCCCGATTCCCGTTGATCCCCGTGGCTGGGGGGTGCCAGGATCATCAGCCCGGCAACCGGGTGCGAGAGGGTGAAGAGGGTGGAGACCGTGGAGACGGCGGAGCGGGGGACGGGCTGGACGGGCGTGCGTGAGCAGGTCCTGGCCCTGCGGGACGCGCCCTTCGCGGGGGAGGTCTTCGGTGCGCGCTGGCAGGGGTTCGGGCACGGCTTCGCGCTGGAGCCGCCGCTCGGCGAAGCCGAGCTGGCGGCGGCCGAGTCGGCGCTCGGCGTCGCCCTGCCCGCCGACTACCGCGGCTTCCTCCTGGAAGTGGGCGCCGGCGGGGCCGGGCCCCACTACGGGCTCTTCCCGCTGCGGCGGGACGACCAGGGCTGGCACTGGGCCGAGGGCGGCGGCGTACGCGGTGACACCACGCTGCTCGGGCAGGCGTTCCCGTCGGCGGAGGAACGCGCGCGTCGGGAGGCGGAGCTCGACGCCCGCGAGCCCGTCGAAGGGGACTTCCCGGACGAGCAGTCGTTCCGCGCGGCGTTCCGCGCCTGGGACGAGGAGTGCGAACGGCTCCAGGAGGCGATGACCGCGGGGGCGGTGTGCCTCAGCCACGAGGGGTGCGGTTACTACACCTGGCTCGTCGTCACCGGGCCGGACAGCGGCACGCTGTGGTTCGACGGTCGCGCGGCCGGTCTCCCGCTCCGGCCGCTCACCGCCGGGGAGGAGCGCGTGGGCTTCCGCGACTGGTACCTGGACTGGCTGGCCCGGGCCACCTGCGAGGCGCACGGGGGGTGAGCCACCGCCCACCCCGGTGGTGGACGGGGGCGCCGCCCACCGGCCCCGACCACTCCGGGCCGGCACCCGCGCCCCGGGCGCGGGGCCGGGGACGGCGCCGAGGGCGGGGACGAGGGCGCGAGAGCGCGCGGCGGTCAGCCGGTGAGGACGCCGGTCAGCTCGGTGACCGCGGCGGTGATCCCGGCAGCCGGCGCGCTGACCTTCACCGGCTTGCCGAGCTGGGTGAAGCTCACGGTGGTGACCGAACGGACCGGGTTCATGTCCAGGACCAGCCGGACCTTCACGACCCGTCCCTCGGCGTCGACCCACACCTCGGCCGGGATCTGGACGCCGGTGCCGCTCACGGCCCGGAACTGCTCCGTCTTGCCCCGCACCTCCGGCGTCAGGCGCAGGGTGACGGCCTCGTCGGACAGGAACCCGCTGTACCGCGCGGCGCGCACCCCGTTCACGTCCTCCTCGGCGCCCCGGGTGACCCGGGTGAGGGTGGCGATCTGCTGGAGGAAGTGCTCCGGGTCGTTGACCGGGGCGCGGAGCAGGGCGTGCGCGACGGTCCTCTCCCGGTCGATCGCCCCCCACGTCCCCTTGGGGAGGCCCGCGGACCCGCGCACGTACACCTGGCCGTCGGCGAAGATCTCGTCGACGTGGCTGATCCCGCCCCCGGGAAGGTCGACGCCGAGCTGACCCCGGTCCGCCGCCAGGTCGAAGTCCCCGGCGACGGTCAGGTGGTACGTCGTCTCCCCGTCGGTGAGCTCCACGTTCTGGTCGACCCGCGCGCTGGTCCGGCCGGTGGCCTCGGCCGCCGCCCGTACCGCACGGGCGTGGTCGGCCGCCGGCGTCGGCGTGCCCGTCGCAGCTCCGGCCGTCGCACTTGCGGCCGTCGCGCTCGGCGCCGTCGTGGCCGACGCGGGGGCCGCGGAGACGCTCGCCGTCACCGTGGCGCCGGCCGAGGGCCGTGCCGAGGTGACGGCGGAGTCGTTCGAACAGCCCGCTGCGCACAGCAGCGCGAGCGTGGTGCCGACGAGAACGGTGGAACGGCGCACTTCTCCCCCTGAACCGATGGTGACGGCCGGCTCGCCGCACTGCGGCGCCCCCTCCGGTGGCACGTGTCCTGACCACGCCCGGCCACCTCGACCCTACCTCCCGTACCCCACCTGACCTGCACGGGGGCCTGCACGGGGGCCGACGCACACCCTCCCGGCGGGCCGTGGGGACGGCCCCGTGGGCATCGTCGGCGGGCGGCCTCCGACGGCGCCGGCGCCGTCCGTGACCGGCTACGACTCCACGGGCATGCCGCCCCGGGCCGTCGCCGCCTCGCCGACCGGCGCCTGCGCCGCCTCCTGCTCGGCGGCTCCCGCCACCGCTCCCGCCACCGTCTCCGGCGCCGCTCCGGCTTCCGCCTCGTCCGGACCGGCCGGAGGCGGGGGCGGCGGCCCGGGCTCGTCGTCCACGGCCAGCGGCGCCGAGGGCTCCCCGTCGGGGCCGCCGATCGCGGCGGGGAGCGGCTGCTCCGTCCAGATGATCTTGCCGTGGGGGGTGTACCGGGTGCCCCAGCGTTCGGTGAGCTGCGCCACCAGGAACAGGCCCCGCCCGCCCTCGTCGGTCGTCGCCGCGTAGGTCAGGTGCGGGGAGGTGTTGCTGCCGTCGGACACCTCGCAGATCAGGCTGCGGTCGCGCAGCAGCCGCACCCTCACGGGCGGCGAGCCGTAACGGATGGCGTTGGTGACCAGTTCGCTGAGGGCCAGTTCCGCGCCGAACGCCAGGTCTTCCAGGCCCCACTCCTCCAGCGTCGCGGTCGCCCAGGCACGCACGTCGCCGACGGCGGCCGGGTCGGACGGCACGTCCCGGTCGGCGACGTGCTCCGGACCGAGCACCCGGGTCTTCGCGATCAGCAGCGCCACGTCGTCCTGCGGACGGGCCGGCAGCAGGGCGTCCAGCACGGCCCGGCAGTGCTCCTCGGGCTCCCGGTCATGGCCCGAGAGCGCCTGGCGCAGGAGCTCCATGCCGACGTCGAAGTCCCGGGTGCGCTCCTCGACCAACCCATCGGTGTAGAGGACGATCTGGGTGCCCTCGTCCAGGACCACCTCCGCCGTCTCGAACGGCATTCCGCCCGTTCCCAGCGGCGGGCCGATCGGAAGCTCCGGGAACCGGACGCCGCCGTCGGGACCGACCAGCGCGGGCGTGGGGTGTCCGGCCCGCGCGATGGTGCAGAGCCGGGAGACCGGGTCGTAGATGGCGTACAGGCACGTGGCTCCCGTGACGCCGGTGCCGGTGCCGCTGTCGGTCTCCTCCTGGTCGATGCGGTTCACCAGCTCGTCGAGGTGGCCGAGCAACTCGTCCGGAGGGAGGTCGAGGGCGGAGAAGTTGTGCACGGCGGTGCGCAGCCGCCCCATGGTGGCCGCGGCGTGCAGCCCGTGGCCGACGACGTCGCCCACGACGAGGGCGACCCGGGCGCCGGGCAGCGGGATCACGTCGAACCAGTCGCCGCTCACGCCGGACTGCGCGGGCAGGTAGCGGTGCGCGACGGTGAGTGCGCTCTGCTCCGGCAGGGCGCGCGGCAGCAGGCTGCGTTGCAGCGTCACGGCCATGGCGTGCTCGCGGGTGTACCGGCGGGCGTTGTCGATGCTGACCGCGGCACGGGCGACGAGCTCCTCGGCCAGCGACCGGTCCTCGTCGTCGAACGGCTCGGGTTTCCGCGACCGCCAGAAGTTGGCGACGCCCAGGATGATGCCGCGGGCCTGCAGGGGAGTGGTGATGAGCGAGTGGACGCCGTAGTCCATGATCTGCCGGGCCCGTTCCTGGTCCTGGGCGTGCCAGCCGTGGGCGACGGACAGGTCGGGGACGACCTGCGACCGGCCGCTGTCGAAGCCCTGGGCCTGGGGGGTGGAGGGGATGAAGGCGATCAGCCTGCCCCGCGGGTAGAAGGGGTGGTCCTCGCGGATCCCGTGGACGGCGGCCCGGCGCAGGTCGATCGCGGTGCCGGTGGGCTCGTCCCCGCGCAGCACCGGGTCGGCGAGGTCGACGGTGACGAAGTCCGCGAAGCCGGGAACCGCGACCCGGGCCAGCTCCTCGGCGGTGCGCACGACGTCCAGGGTCGTGCCGACGCCGACGCCGGCCTCGTAGAGCAGGGCGAGGCGCTTGCCGGCCACTTCGGCCCGGCCGGACAGCGCCCGCAGCTCCGTGGAGTCGCGGATCGTGGCGACCGTTCCCGCCGCGCCGCCGTGGCGGTCGGTCGGCCGCTGGTTCACCGCGAGCAGGCGGCCGCGCGACTGGTGCACCTCGTCGGTGGCCACGCGGCCCGACTTCAGCAGCTCGGCGGTGCCGGGGTCGAGGCCGTCCAGGTCGTCGAGCTTCCGGCCCTCGGCGTCGTCCGGCAGTCCCAACAGCTCCTTCGCCTCGTCGTTCGCCAGCAGCAGCCGTCCGTCGGGCGCGACGATGACGACGCCCTCCCGCACCGCGTGGAGGACGGCGTTGTGGTGCTCGTGCACGCGGGTCATCTCGGTCGGGCCCAGGCCGCGCGTCTGGCGCTTCAGCCGCCGGAAGACCAGGGCGGTTCCGGCGGTGGCGAGCGCGAGTGCGGCGGCGCCGGTCCCCAGGATGACGGGCAGCTGCCGGTTGCCGGCCGTGGTGACGTTCGCGACCTTGAGCCCGGCGGACACCAGGCCCACGACCGATCCGTCGGGGGCGGTGACCGGCACGACCGCCTGGACTTCGTGGCCGAGCGGGCCGTGCACGCTCTCCGTGTAGACGTGGCCGGCCAGGGAAGGGCCGATCGTGCCGACGAACTGTTTGCCGATCCGGTCCGGCAGGGGGTGCGTGTACCGGATCCCGTCGGTGTTCATGACCACGATGAAGTCGACGCCGGCCGGTCCGCGCGTCTCCTCCGTCAGCGGTTGGAGCACGGCCGACGGATTCGGCGACGCCAGTGCGTCACGGAGGCCGGGGGAGTGGGCGAACGCCTCCGCGACGGCCACCGACCGGTTGCGGGCCTCGGCTTCGCTAGACTTCCGCGATTCGAGGACGAGCGCCAGGATCGCCCCGAGGACGAGCAGCAGCACGACCGCGATCTGCAGCGCGAAGACCTGGCCGGCAACGCTCCGAGGGCTCCTGGGGAGGAGGCTCTTCGCGAACAGTGTCGGCTTCGGTACGCTCCGGGACGGGTCGGCGTGTTCGACCATGCGTCCTTTTTAACACCGCCGCGCGAGTGACCACGAGGCTTCGGTAGCCGTACGTAGTGGGCGGCCCCAAGGCCACTTGCCGCGGATTGGCCCTGGTCCTCGATCGGATGGCCTCCTAGGCTCGACAACGGTTCCGACGTGAGGGAGTTGTGATGCAGGTTGCCGTGGTCACGTTCGACGGGTTCAACGAACTCGACAGTTTCATCGCGTCCGCGCTGATCAACCGGTGCCGCAAGGACGGCCTGGAGGCCTTCATCACGACACCGACACCGATGGTCACGTCGATGAACGGCGTCGACGTCACCGGGCAGCGCCCGATGGAGTTCGTGACCGAGGCCGACGTCGTGCTGATCGGCAGCGGGGTGAAGGCGCGGGAGGTGATCGCCGACGACCGGCTGGTCTCCAGGCTGCGGCTCGACCCGTCGCGACAGCTGATCGGTTCGCAGTGCTCCGGCGCGCTGGTGCTCGCCCGCCTCGGCCTGCTGGACGGCATGCCGGCCTGCACCGACACGAAGAGCCGGCCCTTCGTCGAGGCCCGCGACGTCACGGTGCTCGACGCGCCCTTCCACGCCGAGGGGAACATCGCCACGGCGGGCGGCTGCCTGGCGTCCCAGTACCTCGCCACCTGGGTGATCACCAAGACGCTCGGCGAGGACGCCGCGCGCGGCGTCCTCGACTACGTGGCGCCGGTCGGCGAGAACCGCGCGACCGTCGAGCGCGCCCTGCGCGCCGTCAGCACGGGCCAGGCCGCGCTGCACTGATGCCGGGAGCGTGCCGGGCCGCGAGACCGCGGCCCGCGGTCCGGCCGTGCCCCGCGTGTCAGTGCCGGGGGGATGTGTTCTCGGCCATGGTGACAGCGGTGTTCGTCGGTGAGACGACTTCAGGTGCCCGACCGCGGCCGGGTCGTGTGCCGGTGGCGGAACCGGGCGGTGGCGGGTCCGCCTCCGTCGGCCTCGAACCGCAGGGCGGTCGCCACGCCGGGGCCCGAGCCGGCGGACTCACCCGCGCCGGACTCGAGCGGCTCGCCCTTCCCGGCTGAGCCCGGCCCGCGCCTGCCGGAAGCCACCGTGACCACCACCGCCCGGGCGCTCCGGCAGACATCGGTGCCCGGTGCGTGCGGTCGTCAAGCGGGCACCAGGCGCACCAGCAGGAACGCCGAGTCCTCGTCAGGCTCCACGGTGAGGGACTGGGCGCGGTATCGCCCGGGCACCAGGTCCACCGGAAGGTACTCGCCGCTGGAGACGATCCGCTCGCCCTCGTACGAGGCGTCCGTCAGCAGGTACCGCCCACCGCTCAGCTCGACGGTGACGGCGTCCGCCCAGCCCGCGTCACCGGCGGTCGCCGCCGCGACGGCGGCCGCGAGCCCGGCGTCGTCGTCCGCGTAGCACCAGCGCGCGAAGACCAGGTGCCCGGGCAGCCACGTGATGGCCAGCGGCTCACCGCCGAGCGTCAGCACGTCCCCGTGCCCCGGTAGCGCAAAGGCATCCGCGTACTCCGTGGTGTGGGGCAGCGCCTGCTCCCAGCCGGCCCACCCGGCCAGCGCCCCCTGGGGGACCAGGGCGTACCGGGCGGTGTCGGTCGATTCGAGCCACCCGTCGACCGGCTCGCAGGAGGGCCAGTCGGGGCGGGCCGAGCGCTCGTCCGTCGTGCGCGGATCATCGTTCACACCCGGGATCATCGCACTCGCCGCCGACAGTCGGTGCTCAGCGGTCCGGGGGCCCTGTCCGGAAGGGGCCTCCCGTCCCGGGCCGGAACCTCTCGGCGCCGGTGATCCACTCGCCGCGGCGCATGACGGCGACGAGGTCGTACGTGGTGGAGTCGACGACGACCAGGTCGGCGAGCTTGCCGGTCTCCAGTGAGCCGATCCGGTCGGCCAGGCCGAGCAGCCGGGCGGGGGTGGCGGAGAGCGACTCGGCGGCCTGGTCGAGGGTCAGGCCGTTGACGGTGAGGGCGCGTTTGAACGCCACGTCCAGGGTGAGGGTGGAGCCGGCGATGGAGCTGCCGTCGGTGAGCAGGGCGACGCCGTCCTTGACGTCGACCTGGAGCGGGCCGAGCGGGTAGCGGCCGTCGCCCATGCCGGCGGCGCCCATCGCGTCGGTGATCAGCGCGACCCGCGCGGCGCCGGCGGTGCCGTACGCGAGGTCCAGCACCGACGGGTGCAGGTGCACCCCGTCGTT